>SCUP01000225.1 GCA_004297665.1 Nitrosarchaeum sp.
GGCTCTGTGATTTTTGGAATTTATGGCGACAAGTTTGGTAGAAAAAAATCCATGATCATCACAATACTGGGATTTTCTGTTGCAACATTTGCAGTTGGACTGTTGCCAACATATGCAGTTGTTGGAGTGTTGGCGCCAATTCTTTTGATAATGGTTCGTCTAATTCAGGGAATTTTTGCTGGTGGTGAGTGGGGCAGCGGTGCTGTGCTAACAATTGAAAGTATCCCAAAACAAAAAAGAGGGTTGCTGTCTGGATTTTTGCAAAGTGGATTCTCATTTGGCTTTCTCTTGGCTGCAATCTCATTTCAAATCATAACTGTTGCATTTCCAGGACATCTCTTTGAGGAGTTTGGTTGGCGAATTCTCTTTTTTACAGGCATAATTCCAGGCTTTGTTGCACTTTTTGTAAGACTCAGCATGGAGGAATCTCCATTATGGATAAAAAAGCACAAAGAAGATGGGCTTGAAAAGACACCCCTCCGAAGCATTGTTTTTGGAATACACCGAAAAGAGTTTTTTCTTTGTGCCGCAATAATGACTGGTCTTGTCTACATGTATCATGGCTCGATTAGCATCTTGCCTACATATCTAGAACAGTTTGGTAATTTTCAAAAAGAGCAAATAGCACTAATTATGATTTATGCAACTGCATCGTCTTGGGTTGGGATGATTCTTACTGGTTGGCTATCGCAAAAAATTGGGCGAAAAAAATCAATGCTTATTTTTGTATTTACGTCTATACTGATTTCAATTCCTTTGGCAAGTGCAATATTGGATAATGTCTATGGATTGGTATTGTATGTTGTAGTGTTTGCTTTTGTCATATCTACTGCATCAGGACCAATTCCTGCATATTTTTCAGAAAGATTTCCAACACAGATACGAAATAGTGCTGCAGGCTTTTCATATAATGCTGGATTAATTTTTGGTTCTTGGTCTCCATTAATTGCATTATATCTGATGTCTAGTGTTCCAAAACAAATGATACCTGTTGCACTTGGAATCAATATTATAATTGGTGCAATAATTCTAATAATACCAACCCTGCTCAGCAGAGAAACTCGAGACGTTGATCTCTAGTGTTTTTGAATTGTCTTAATTTAGAAATCCCATTGTAAAGGTGGGAAGCTGACTTTTGCGGATCAACCTTTGCATAGCCCTGCAGTAAGCAAAGGCCAGCAAACTGATGCCAACATTTGACAATAGGAAATTGTGTCAGCTTTCCAAGTATTACTACGCGTTTCTAGAATAAAAATAGATCCACGATTACTATTTCTAGGAAAATATTCAATTATTTTGAGATTCTAGTTTTTTTAGAAATCCTCTGTATATTCTGGATGTAATGTGTCATTATGTGATTTGAAACGATCTAATTTTGTTGGTATAAAACAAAAAGGCGTAACCCTTAATTGCAGAACGCAGAGAGATTTCCTCTCGTGGTCAGGACGTTAAACGCCTGATTGCCTTTTTTGTTCTGCAGGGTCACGCAGTTTATTCAGTCGAAACACTTATCGACATGGTACGTGTAAGAACTTTAACTATTTAAGAATTAATATTGAAATTTATGATATTGATCTTTATTTCTTATGATTTTTAATATATTTTCTATTGAAAATTGTAAATATTGACTATTAGGTATTATATTTACATTTATTTAGTAATATTATATATTTCTTGATAAATGTAATGAAATTATCTAGAATCACTTTAATATCATCCAGTGATACGGTATCTAACGAGGAACTGTCATCGTCGACAGTAAGGAAAAGAAACGAAAAAGGGTGGAAGCACTCAAAATTCGTTTCGAGTTTCCATTGTTTCCTCGTTGTATTCTTTTTTTGGCATGTTTTTTTGAAATACTTATGTCCATACTATATTTAGCAAATTTGTGAGCGAAGAAATTGGGCAGTGTCCTAAATGTTTTGGAATAATGTTTAGAGAACAAGGTGAAACAGCATCTTGGTTTTGCCCAGCTTGTAATTTGAAATTCAAAACAGAGTAGAGTCATCTTATGATATTGAGGCATTTTGATTTGGCAAACTATAGTTAAAATAGTAATTTGAGAAATAATGCTATGAAGATAACTGAAATAAAAATAGACGATAGTCAAACGGGTTATTATTGGCTCCAAATTTATGTCAAGAACCAACAAGAA
>SCUP01000226.1 GCA_004297665.1 Nitrosarchaeum sp.
GATATTCTAAAAGAAATGGCAAACGAACAAGGATTTAATGTAGTTGGTGATGATTGGTGGGATACTGAAGATGGTATGAAATTTCTCAATCAAAGAGAAAATAATTCTGAATTTGATAAGAAAGTCGATGATAAATTGATCCAACTTTTTAACACAGGTGGAATGGTCATAACAAGTTATACTCTTCCATGGTTAGTTAGTGACGGTATTAAGATTTGGTTAGCTGGTTCTCATGACAGTAGCTCAAAGAGAATGCAAACTAGAGATAATATGACTTCAAAAGAGGCATATGAAATAACAAAAATAAGATATGATAAAAACCGAGCATTATACAGGAAATTATATCATTTTGATTTTGGAAATGATACATCCGTATTTGATAAAATCATTGACACTGATAATCTTAATGCCACTCAAGTAATTAATATTGCAAAAGAAACAGTAAGAAAATTATTATGATTCTCAAACAACTTCAGAATTTACTCGTAATTGATCAAGATATCACTGATGATGCATATGGAACATATTATGACAAAAGGACTCTTGAGCAATTACTCAATTACGGTCTGATAATTTTAGATAAACCTCCAGGTCCTACTAGTCATGAAACTGTTGCTTGGACAAAAAGAATCTTAAAGATTCCAAAGATTGGTCACAGTGGAACTCTTGATCCTCAAGTTTCAGGAGTGTTGCCTTTGGGTCTTGGAGAAGCAACCAAGGCACTTGGTGTATTACTTTATGGTCCAAAAGAGTATCATGCACTTGGAAGGTTTCATTCTCTCCCATCAAAAGAAAAACTCGATGATGTGCTTGATATGTTCAGAGGAGAAATTTTTCAAAAGCCTCCCCAACGTTCTTCCGTTCTTAGACAAACTAGAACAAGAACTATCTATGAACTAGAAGTACTTGAGCAAAAAGAAAGATTACTTTTAACTCGTATATTGTGCGAGGCTGGAACATACATTAGAAAACTATACTATGACATTGGAGAAATTCTTGGTCCTGGTGCTACTATGATAGAGCTAAGAAGAACAAGAGTTGATCAATTCTATGAGTCTGATGGCCTAGTAACATTACATGAACTTGCAAATGCTTTTGCACTTTGGGAAGAAAAAAAAGACGATACTAAACTTATGAAAATGATTAAACCTATCGAGTATGCACTCAGTGAACTAAAATCTGTAGTTATTCGTGATTCTGCCGTAGATGCATTATGTCATGGCGCCCAACTTGCAATTCCTGGCATATTGCAAATTTCTCCAAATCTAAACAAAGGCGATATTGTAGGAATTTATACACAAAAAGGAGAAGCTATCGCTTTGGCAGAATCCCTGATGTCTGAGGCAGAAATACGTGATGCGACCAAAGGTTATGCTTTTGAAACAAAACGAATTATCATGGCTCCTAACACATATCCAAAGAAATGGAGATCCAAATCTCCCCAAAAGGATTAAAAAATCATATAAAAACTCTTGAGTAATTGTTAGCAAAAAGTCTTGTAATTTTTATTGGTGTTGGTGTTTTGGCAGGCTTTGCATTTGGATTTTATCTGCTTGATATGAAAAATACCAATCAGCTGGTATTTGTTGATGGCTCTTCAATTTCTATAGTGACAGAAAAGTCTGATTTTAAGAAAGGTGAAGAAATTAAAATAACTATTATAAATTCTGGAACTACACTTCTGACTTTTTCAGATACATCTTATGGCTTAAAGATAAGTGGATTGTTTGGTATTATGATGTATTCTCCTCCTGCATCACAAGTAATTACAACCTTAAAACCAAATGAAAAAATTGTATTTGTTTGGGATCAAATGAAATATGACAATTTACCTGTTTTAGAAGGTCTTTACAAAATCAGCTCAAATGGAATTGATTCTATGGGAAACAAAATAGAAAAATCTATCACTATTAACATTTGGAAGTAGATTTTTGTAATTCCAAGTAACACAATATATAATCAAATTTTCCCGAATTACTTTGTCGAAAGACAAGTGCCGGGGTCGCCTAGCCTGGTAGGGCGCGCGCCTGGAAATAATTTACCATAAAGCGCGTTCTCGCAAGGGAACGGGAGTTCAAATCTCCCTCCCGGCGCCTTCAGGATTTAAATTAATTTTGTAAATCCTATTATCTGAGTTATAATTAAAAATCTCCTGATTTTATTAATTAATTATATGATATTGACAATTTATGACTTTTTCAAGATTTAGCACATATCATACAAGAAAAATAATTATCTGGTCTTTCTTAGAATAACCTGCATTAGCACTTCTTTTGTATATTCTATTCCATGTTCCTCATCAGTATGCTTGCCAAATTGAGCTATTACTGAATCAACTTCTCCACAAGCTACAAACTCACACTCAAAACCATAATCACTACAACAAAGTTTTATTGTCATGCTAAATTCCTACGACTATTGCATTTTTGCTCTGTCATTTCTAGTGCTCTTTTTCACGTTTTGGTTTTGAGTGAGCTTTAATCATATGTTTCTTTGTTCTTTCTGCATCAGTAAATTCCATTTTACATATATTACACTTATTTGTGAATTGAGGATTTTTTCTAAATATATTTTTCAAACGAGGCATGCCTATTTTCTTTGAAATTTGTGTTTTAGATTCCATGCCATATCCAAAAATTATTCATATTAAAGCATCACTTAACAATGTTAACTTACTCTATGTCATGAACTTATACAAACAAGAATGCAGAAGCATATCTAGGAAAAACGTTATCTGTGTCTTGGGCAGTAAATGAAAACTAGGTAATTTCCAGATTCATAAATTCTGTAGTTTTTCCTTGGAGTAGATATGTTTGCTTCTGCATATTTTGTATTTTTGATTTTAGTATTTAGGGTATGCTTAACATTGTTAATTGTTTAAAAATACTAGTAACATATCACATATTTCTTCTATATATTGTCATGAGAAACTGTAGAGACATTCTTTTCAAAGAAAATTGAAATAATGAATTATTGTGGTATTAAATCTATGTTACAATAAAAACTTCAAATCTGAATAAAAAATAAAAAAACTAATCTATGCTAAAAGACTAGTTTTCTTTTCTCTTCTAATGGATAAAATGATGTATGCTGAAACAGCTATGATCCCACCTTGAAGAACTTTACTTAGGATGTCAATAAAGCCGACATCATCTTGCTGACCCACAAATGGAATATCTGTGGTTCTAGA
>SCUP01000227.1 GCA_004297665.1 Nitrosarchaeum sp.
TTTTAATGATTATGAAGATAATTTTTTCTCAAATCTTCATCCTGTTCGCTTTTGTTAAATAATGCTTGATATCTGGGTGATTTGTGGATTTTTCTGCACTGTTTCCATTTGCTCCTGAAGTGGGATATCTTGGCTTGAGTCTTGTTAATTTTTTTGGTTCTTTAATTCCATTTATTCCATTACCTGGTTTTCTTTTACTTGCTTCAATGTCTGTGGGTGATCAATTTAATTTGCATATTCTGGCATTACTTTCCGCATTAACTGCAACTGTTGCAAAACAAATTATTTTCTATGTAAGTTATGAAGGACGGCATATTCTAAATGAAAAAACTAGAAAGAGAATGAGACCATTTGAAAGATTAGTAAAGCGATATGGTGCAGCTGCTGCATTTATTGCTGCCGCAACACCGATTCCTGATGATTTAATCTATGTTCCATTAGGATTGGCAAAATATAATCCAAAAAGATTTTTTATTGCTACACTTACTGGCAAAATTGTTCTTAGTTATTCCATTGTTCTTATCTCTCACCATCTAGGTCTCTCTTTGGTAGAGCCATTTCTTGAAAATGTAAATGATGTAACTACTGTGTATGTTGGCATCATAATCTTTGGTGCAATGATGACTGCTATCGTCGTTTTACTTTTACGATTAGATTGGCAAAGAATCTTGGGAAAATTTGCACCCTGGACATTAGATGAAAGCAATGACAAATAAATTCTAGTTTTATTTTACTGATATCTTAAAATTCCACAATCTGTCTGTTGCGTTTTTTATTCCGATTCTAGGACTGGCAATTATCTTTCTCGGTCTTTTTACTCCTTCAATAATGAATAATTTTGAATCTGTAGTCAAGTCTATCCCATAGTGTTCTTTTGTAATCCCTAATGCCTGAGTTAATTTGGCAGGACCATCGGTGAGCTTTTTCCTGTCCTTTGTGCCTCTGTTTTTCTCCATCAACTCTATTCCTTTTTCAGGTTCGATTGCACGAATTAAAACTGCACCTGCTTCAAATTTTGAATTTCTTGCAACTACGTTAAAGCAATAATGCATTCCATATGTAAAATAGACATATGCTTTTCCTACTTCTTCAAACATTACTTTGTTTCTCTCAGTAATTTTTCTAAATGCGTGGCTTGCTGGATCATCTTTATGTCTATATGCTTCTGTCTCTATGATTATTCCTGAAATCTCATACTTGCCTATCCTTCGTACTATTTTTTTTCCTAGTAGACTTTTTGCAACTGTAATGGTATCACGCGAATAAAACGTTCTAGGCAGAATAGTCAATGTCTGCTGAAATTTGTTTGCCATTTTTTAACTCTCTGATCAAATCAAATAATTTGACAATGTCTTCTTTTAGAACTGTGATTAATTCTTGATTGTAAATTGTAGCAGCTGGGTGAATTGTTAAAAAATAAAACTGCTTGTCTTTTTTTATAATTTTGCCTCTGTATTTTGTAATTTCTGATCCTCCTAAAATTGAATTAAACGCAGTATTTCCCAAAATGCATATTATTTTTGGTTTTATTATGGAAATTTCTTTTTGAAGATAGTCTTGGCATGTGTTTCTCTCAGAAATTGTTGGAACTCTGTTGTTTGGTGGTCTGCACTTTACAACATTTGTAATGTATATTGATTCTCTTAATACTCCTGCATTATCTAATGCAATGTTAAGTCTTTGTCCTGCAATTCCCACAAATGGCTCACCGTTTTTATCCTCATTTCTACCCGGTGCCTCTCCGACGAAAATCACATCTGATTGAAAATTCCCTTTACCTGGTACTGCATTTGTTCTAGTCTTGGAAAGTTCACACTTGGTGCAATCTGTTACCTTTTGTCTTATTATTTCTAATTCGGAATCCATATTTTCATTTGCACTCTACTGTGTCTTTTTTCTATTGACGGTTCGTAAGTCTTTTGCTTGTTTTAATGATTTGATATTGCAGGCATGGTAAAGTAGTATTCGTCCTCAAAATTATAGTCACTGTCTCCTTTTTTACGCAAGAATTCAAAATATGTAGCACAGTTTGCATAAAACTCTGTATTTTCATGACTTTCGTGATTCATTAGTGATTATTGCAAAAAACCCATTTTTTCAAGAGAGTGAGTGATTTTAGTTAAGAAAGTTTGTTTTCTTTAAGTCCAATCGGGGATTTTCCTGACCCTGCTTTTTTTGGTAGTGTAAAAGTAAATGTCGTTTCTTGTTTTGGTATGCTTTTTACAGTAATTGTTCCACCGTGATTTTCTATTATGCCCTTACATATTGACAATCCTAAGCCGCTTCCCCCTCTTTCCCTTGTTAGCGTTGCATCTACCTGATAAAATTTCTTAAACAGATTACTTTGTTTATCCCTTGGAATGCCCATACCATTATCTTTTACGCTAATCTGAATCGCTTGGGGTAGTTCTTTCATTGATATCTCTATTTTTCCTTTTTCTGGCTCCACTGCCGTCAGACTATTCTTGATTAAATTTGTTATTACTTGTTTTATCCTCTCTGGGTCATGTTCTATTGAAAGATCCTGTATATTTGAAATAAATTCTATCTTGTTTTTTTGTGCTTGTGGTAAAAATAATTTTATTGCGTTTGTAACTGTATCTTTTATGTTGGCATTTTCTTTTCTAATTTTAAGCTGGCCTAATTCTAGTTTTTGAGCATCAAGTAAATCTGATATTAATGCCAGCAATGTTTCTGAACTAGATTTGATTA
>SCUP01000029.1 GCA_004297665.1 Nitrosarchaeum sp.
TCTAATCCATACTTTAGCATTGCAATTCTTTCAATACCTCCACCCCAAGCTAAAACAGGTTTAGTTATTCCAAGTGGTTTTGTTACTTCTGGTCTAAAAATTCCCATGCCAAATAGCTCTACCCATTTTTCTAATCTATCATTATACACCATTGTTTGAAGAGATGGTTCTGTATAAGGGAAAAATGTTGGCCAAAATTTTATTTTTGTAATACCAATTCTTCTATAAAATTCCCGTTGTATTCCCATTAAATCACGTAGAGTTGCATTTTTTCCAACTACAACACCTTCAATCTGATTAAATTCTACAAGATGTTTGTAACTTACTTTTTCATTTCTAAATACACGTCCAAGTGAGAACACTCTAGCCTCATCAGGTTTATTTTCTGCGAGATGTTTGATGGTCACACATGTTGTATGTGTTCGAAGAACCATTTTTCTTGCCTCGTTAATATCCCAATAATATCGCCAATTTTTTTTGTGAGATTCAGAAATTTTTCTAATTTGTTCCGAAGTTCCAATTTTTTTTGCGGATAATCCATCAAGATAAAACGTGTCTTGCAATTCTCTTGCAGGATGATCCTGTGGAGTAAATAATGCATCAAAATTCCAAAAGCTAGACTGAGCCATATTGCCAATAATTTCTGTAAAACCTAATGTAACAAAGATTTCACGGATTTCATCAATTGTATCTTTAAGAGGATGAGTTCTGGCAACAAATACATCAGGTACTTTAGATTCAACATTAATTGCGCTTGATGAATCTGTAGTTATTTCAAGTGATTTGGCATTTTCTGTTAATGATACTTCTTTTGTCTTAATTATATTCTCGACTATAAAATCAGGTCTTTTTAAAATACTAGATAAATCATCTATGTCAATTTCATTTTTAGATATTTGATTTTCTCCAATTTGTTTTAGAGTCTTTTCTCCTGGAAGTTCAGAAGGATAATTTTTTAGGAAAATATTATCTTCAGATGTATCGATCCAGTTATTTTTTCTTGCCAAACCCATAGCAGGACCAAAAATAGAACCAAGTTCTTTTTGTAGATCTTGTAATTTTTTTGATTCATTTTTTAATAAATCAAGTAATCTTCTTTCAGGCAATCCTTTGTGAAACGATTCCAACCCATTTTTGCCAAGAGATATGTTAATGGCTTGAGATTCATTTACAATAGCTAATTCTTTTAGTTTAAGCCACTCTATTCCTCTTCGAATTTGATCAGGTGATAGATTAGTAGATTTTTCAAGGTTTTCAGGAGTTTGCTTTGGATTGTTTTGTAATGAGGTTATGATTTTTTTTTCAATTTCATGAAAGACTTGTGACATCAGCAGAAAGACTGAAAAAGACTTTTTAAACCTTAACCTAAGTCAAAATGAATGTCAGCTGACGACTTTATTGTGACTCCTTGGCATGTTGAAGGGGATATAGATTATGATAAATTAATCAAAAAATTTGGAACAGAAAAAATCTCATCTGAAATCCTAAAGAGGATCAGAAAAATCACAGGCGAAGACCATTTTATGTTAAGAAGAGGAATTTTCTTTTCGCATAGAGAAATGAATAGAATTTTAGATGATTATGAAAAAGGTAAAAAATTTTTCCTGTATACAGGTAGAGGACCATCAGGTCATACACATATTGGCCATTTAGTTCCATGGGTATTTTCAAAATGGCTTCAAGACAAATTTGGTGTAAATATGTACTTTCAACTTACAGACGATGAAAAATTTTATTCAAAACCGAATCTTACTTTAGAAGATACAAGTAAATTTGCATATGAAAATGCACTTGATTTTATTGCGTTGGGTTTCAAGCCAAATAACACAAAGATAATTATCAATACAAAAAATATTCAGACTCTATATCCAATTGCGGCACAAGTAGCAAAAAAAATTAATTTTTCAAATACAAAAGCAGTGTTTGGATTTACAAATGAAACAAATATTGGCATGATATTTTATACATCATTACAATCTGCACCATGCTTTATTGAAGATAAACCAGTTTTGATTCCTTTAGGAGTTGATCAAGATCCTCATTTTAGATTAACTAGAGATATTGCTCCAAAAATTGGGAAACCAAAACCAGCTTTAATTCATAACATTATGATTCCAGGATTATTTGGACCAGGAGGAAAAATGTCAGCGTCAGATGATAATGGGACTATTTACACAACTGATTCTCCAAATACAGTTAAGAAAAAAATCAACAAACATGCATTTTCTGGGGGTCAAACAGATATTGAACAACATAGAAAACTTGGTGGAAATCCAGATATCGATGTGTCTTATCAATATCTTAGAATATTTTTTGAACCAGATGATAATAAATTAAAATCAATTCATGATGATTATAAATCAGGAAAGATGTTGACTGGTGAATTAAAAGCAATTTTAATTGAAAAAATAAATGAATTTCTTGCAGTTCATCAGGCAAAAAGAGAAAAAGCAAAAGATCAGATAGAACAGTTTCTTTTTGAGAACAAATGAAAATCAGAGTTAGTTGTGATGATAAATATGAGGCTCAGAAGCTATCTAGTTTGGTTTTTATCAAAGATGCAAACGAGACTTTCATTACAGCAATTTTAAACATAGTTGGTAATGAATTAGTTGTTGCATTAAAAGACAAATCAGCTCATAGTATTATTCTAAAGGATGAAATGCAGGTAGAGATGTTTGCAGATTTTATTCAGTCAGTAATAGATAAAGAACACAAAATAGTGTCCACTGCAATTTTTGGACAAGATGTAGAAATTGTAAAGGTATGAAATTAACCTGAAAAAATTGTATAAATTGCAACAATTCCAACCATTACAATAAGACTAATTCCTAATGCTTTAGAGTCATTATCCATAGTTTTAAAATGAAATTATTATAATTAAAGTGTTAATAAATTCTCAAAAATGATTTTGAGTAGATCATCTAGGAAAGTATCTGCTTTTTTTATTCAGAGTTTTTGGTTTTTTGGGTTCAGTTTTGGCTTGTGGTTGTCTAATCTCATTACAATTTAAACAAAGAACTCTCAAATCTTTCTTGGCCAATTCTGGTTCAGAGATATACTTACCCCATGAAGATGCAAACCCTCCTCTGCGTATACTGTCAAATGCGTCTTCATCATTAATATGATTAAAGCCTAAAGCTCTTTCGTCTTTAAATCCACAGCTAGAACATGTTTTACCTCCTAGAATTTCAAATAATTTTTCTTTTAGAGAAGAATAGAATTTTTCAGAACCATTAGAATAGAAACTCTCTGTCTTTTTTAGGAATTTTTCACTTTTAGAT
>SCUP01000228.1 GCA_004297665.1 Nitrosarchaeum sp.
CTCTTCTCAGCTTTTGGAAGACAACCTGCAACAACAAGAGGTTTTGATTTTAATGACTTTATTCGATGCATCATCTTGTTTGCTGTTGAGTCTTTGACAGAGCATGTAACAACAATGTTCAAATCAGATTCTGAAGAATCTTTGGCAAGAGTGTGACCTCCGTTCACAATTAATCCTGAAATCATCTCAGAGTCTGCAAAGCTGGCAGAACATCCGTATGCTTCTACAAAAATTTTTGCCATGATTTATCCAAACAATGCATCGATTTCTTTACTGTTCATCAATTTCTTTGATGTTACTAATTCTCTAATGGTTTTTCCCGTCTTTAGAGATTCTTTGAATAATTCTGCAGATTTCAGATAGCCAATTTTTGGTGTAAGAAGTGTTACAATTACTGGACTGTTTTCTATACTCTCTCGGAGTTTATCCTTGTTTGCAGTTAATCCATCTATTAGATTTGCAGAAAATATTGGCAAGAAATTTTTCAGCATATCTGTAGATTCTAGCATACACTTTAGCATACCTGGTAACATTACATTTAGCTCAAACTGTCCACTTTGAGCTGCATAAGATACTGCAGTATCATTTCCAATGATGTTAAAACAAATCATGTTCATACATTCTGCTAATGATGGATTTACTTTGCCTGGCATGATAGATGAACCTGCATGAACAGCAGGTA
This sequence comes from Nitrosarchaeum sp., assembly GCA_004297665.1. Taxonomy (GTDB): domain Archaea; phylum Thermoproteota; class Nitrososphaeria; order Nitrososphaerales; family Nitrosopumilaceae; genus Nitrosarchaeum. The sequence continues at coordinate 683 of SCUP01000228.1, forward strand.
TTCCCAATTCTGACAATCCTGCAATTGGACCTGATGCCATTAATCTAATGTCATTCGCAAGTTTGCTAACCTCAAGTGCCAAATTACGTAATGCGCCTGAAAGATTTGCAACTGCAAATTTACTTTGCAATGAATGTTGCATGTCTTTCTCTGGCATTAGTGATAACTTTGAAATCTTTGCAAGTTCTGCTATTGCAATTTTTCTATATCCTTTTGGTGTGTTTGCACCAGTGCCAACTGCGGTTCCACCTAATGCCACATTTTGTAATTCCTTTTGAGACAAAACAATTACGTTTCGTGCTTTTGTAATGGCTGTGGCATAGGCTGCAAATTCACTTCCAAGTGTTACAGGTAATGCATCCATCAAATGAGTTCTTCCAATTTTTTTAAACAAAGAAAATTCTTTTGCCTTTTTTGTTAATGATTTTATTAGTATGTCAATTGCAGGAATCACATCTTTAAGATTTATCAGAATTGCAACATGCATTGCAGTTGGGTATGTATCGTTACTTGATTGTGACATGTTTACATGATCATTTGGATGTAGATGCTGGTACTGGCCCTTCTTTTTGTGTAATATCTCAAGTGCTACATTTGCAATGACTTCGTTTGTATTCATGTTAAATGCAGTTCCGGCACCAGAATTGATCATATCTATTACAAATTGTTCAACATATTTTCCTGACAATATTTTATCACATGCTGCAACTATTGCCTTTCCACGTTTTGCATCTATTGCATTTGTTTTCATATTTGCCATTGCTGCAGATCGTTTAATCATGACAAATGACGTGATCAAATTGGCATGTGCTTTGTTCCCTGTTACATGATATTGTTTAATCGCTCTTCCTGTAAATGCTCCATAATATGCATCATATGGGATTTTGACTTTGCCCAAAGAGTCCTCATCCAGTCTAAATTTCAATTCAATCTTGCCTTTAATTTCCCACTATTCATTCTTTTTCTGGCATTTTTTTGAATTTACGGTTACTATTTTTAAGAATCAATGCGAATTATTATATAGGATCTGCTGATCACGTTGCATAATGAATAAGCGTATCAGTATGCTCTTTACAATTGCAGCAGTTGCTGTAATCGGAGCAACGCTATTCGGAAGCACATACACACAAACCCAACTTAGTGGACAATCACTTGACACCTCAAAAATGGATGCCAATGTAATTGAACAAATCCACCAAATGGGCGGTTTACAGCTTGTAATGCCACAGGCATTCGCAGTAACTGATTGTGGTGCACTAGCAGAAACTGGACGAAATGTAGTCGAGTTTAATTTGACTGGTGAAAGTGTTACACTTCCAATCATGGGAGGAAAGACATACAATGCAATGACCTTTAGTGGACAAGTCCCAGGACCAACACTAAGAGTCACTCAAGGCGATGTTGTAAAAATGACACTAACAATTCCAGCAGATGAAGTTACTGGTCACGGTAACGACATGCATGCATCACAAATGTCAGCAGGAAACTTTGAATCCGTTAATCCGGGTGAAACAAGTCAATACTGCTACATTGCTGAATCAGCTGGTATTTTCAAATACCATTGTTCTGGTGTCCACCTAATTGGTATGGATCAACACGTTCTTTCCGGCATGTACGGAATTGCAATCGTTGACCCAGTCAATGGATACAAGAAACTAGCGGTAGAGAAAACATCAGTTAGTAACGGCCAAGTATCTTTAGACAGACAGTTCTACGATGCAGATGCATTAGAGTTCACACTCCAATACAACCAATTGTACCTTACACCTGAAGGCAACTATGATGCAGGAGCAATGTTCCAACATCATAACACTGCAACAGTTGTTAACGGAATGCAATTTGGTTATGTACCAAACATGGTTCACAACTTGCTCGTTAAAGGCGATGCAAACAAGAACATCTTTGTTGCACAACCATGGAATGGACTTGAACTAAAGCAGTACCAATCACAACCATTGTTCGTTGAGAATGGTCAACATGTGAGACTCTTTGTTGAAAACCAAGGTAACGAACCAGTATTCTTCCACATTGTTGGAGAAATCTTGGACAGAGTTACACAAGGTAACAGAGTACAATCCGGAGCAACCGAAACATGGATGCTAGGTGGCTCACAAGGAATGATCGTTGATTTGGTATTTGATGAACCAGGTGCATATGCAGCAGTTAATCACGACTATGCAGCAATTTACACTGGCGCAGCTACAGTATTTGTAGCAGGTGATCCATTTGGATTGAACCCAAGATTGGTCGATGCAGGAGTTATTCCAGCACCAGTACCATCATATGCTTATGCATTGGGCAACCCAAGCAATGCTGTCCCACCAATGGGAATGAACAGTATTGCACACCCAGCACTCAATGTTCATGGTCTATACACTGATGAAGTTGCTTCTGAGAAAATAGCAGATGGTGCATTACCCTTATGGGATATTGTACCAACACTACCACCAATACCATAGGTAGTAACACCCTATCTTTTTCTATTTTTCAATTTTTAATGAATTATATTCTATAGATTTTTTCTTTATTCTATGGGATTTGACGATTCTGTTTTGATATGTGATGAAGTAGATCCTGTTTTAAATAAAATATTACAAGATAATGGCTTGAAAGTTTCATATGAACCAAAAATCACTCCTGATCAAATCAAAGAAAAAATTTCCAATTTCAACATTGTAATTGTTCGAAGTAGAACCACTCTTACAAAGGAGATGATTGAAAAAGCTGACAAGTGTAAAATTATTGCACGAGTTGGGGTTGGACTAGATAATGTTGATCAAGTGGCAGCTAAAGAAAAAAATATTCGCGTAATTAATGCAGCAGAGGGGGCAATGAATGCAGTAGCTGAACTGGTTTTGGGATTAATGTTATCATTGGCAAGACAAACTGCAAGAGGTGATAGGGCAATTAGAAATGGGCAATGGCTAAAAAATGAATTAAAAGGAACTGAACTTCGAGGAAAATATCTTGGAATTGTTGGACTGGGAAATATTGGAAAAAGACTTGGACGACTTGCAAGAGCACTTAACATGAATATTATTGGTTATGATGTAGTTCCAATTGATGAAGAATTTGCCAAAGAAGTTGGATTGATGAAAGCTGATTTAGATACTTTATTGCAAAGTTCTGATTATGTATCTATTCATGTACCATTGTTGGATTCTACGTATCATTTGCTTAATGCTCAAAAAATGTCTACCATGAAAAAGACTGCAAAAATTATCAACACTTCAAGGGGTGGAGTAGTTGATGAGGTTGCTCTGTATGAGGCATTAAAAAATGGTAATTTGGGTGGTGCAGCATTGGATGTTTTTGAAAAAGAGCCTGCAACAGGAAACAAATTGGCAGAACTAGATAATGTGATTCTTACCCCACACATTGGTGCCCAAACAAAAGAGGCTCAATCTTTGGCAGCCAACATAATCGGAGAAAAGATTATCCAAATACTCCGAGGCGTAATCTGAGTATTCCTGCGCGAATAAAAATAACTAAAAAAGCTTGACTGATACGTGATTAAATCTCGTCTCATTCTTTTTAAGACGGATTTGGAGGTTAATCTTCGTGCAGAAAAATCAGGATATGAATATACAATTTCAAAGACTAGGGAAAAATATGCCCAGTATAGGTTCATTAGCTAAAATCTCAATTGGGTTGATCATCGTTGCAATATTTTCTTCGGCATTTGTTTATGCAGAGACCGCTTCTGTAGATGTAGGTGGTACATCTTATGATGTTGAATATACTGGTAATGGAGTAACTGTTTCTGGAATAGATGCAGATACTGATTTTGTCTCTCTAGTTATCAGTGTGGATGTTTCTGGTTCACCTGGAACTTTGGAAATTACTCTTGACAGAAATTTCTTTGATTCTGTGTATCAAGGAGATGATGATGACTTTATTGTTTTAGCAGATGGCGATGAGCCAACATATTCTGAAATTGAAACAACTTCTCAAAGTAGAACTCTAAGTATTGAATTACCTGCTGGAACTGAAGAAGTTGAAATTATTGGCTCTGTATTTGGTTCATCTGTGATTGAATCAGTTGAAGAACCAGCAGTTGAAGAACCAGTAGTTGAAGACAAACCAGTTGCTTGTACATTGGAATATGCTCCAGTTTGTGGTGTTGATGGTGTGACTTATGGCAACAAATGTCAATTAAATGCTGCAGAAATTGATCTAGATTATTCTGGTGAATGTACAGTTGAAGAAACACCAACAGATGAAAAACCAAAAACTGAATGTGGTGTTGGAACAGTTCTCA
>SCUP01000229.1 GCA_004297665.1 Nitrosarchaeum sp.
ACGGATATTTCTCAGAATTTGGGATAAACTGGTATGATTCTAGAATTTTATATTCATTAGAATTGTCACATACTTTTAGTTCATCTAGTGTAGCATAGGTTTCAAATTTTCCTGATGGAAATATAATATTGTTATTTGCTCTAAATGGAAACGGTGGAACATGTTTGTCATCAGGAACATCACATTGAATCTTGAAAAATCCCATCTTTGCCTTGTCATTAATGGATTTTAGTTTGAACCATTTGCCTTTAGTCAAATCAGGAATCTTTGTAATGGCATACGGATAAGCAGAATTAATATCATACAAGAATGCTTTGCCTACAAATCCACGCTTTATCATTTCAAATCTTCCACCAAAATATGATCTAAATGCAATATCTTGGATTGGATATGGTATGGAATCAAATTTTGGAAAATGTATTCCGTTATTAATTAGAACTTTTTCTGCCAAATACCCAGAGCTTGGCCACTTTGCAGGATAAAATGAAAATGCATCATAAAATAATTTAATCCATTTCTCTGCTAACTCTTTTGTTAGAATACAATCTTGTATGCAATAATTTCTAATTTGTTTTTTGTTGTGATTGTAAAATCGTAGTGTAAATTGTTGCCTTTTGTTTTTAAATTCTATATATTGCTCTTCTAGTTTTCCAATATTTTGCTGATATGTTATGGCAAGTGATTTTTTATCATAAAATTGTGCTATATCATAATAGTGAACGCTGTGATGACCTTTTTTGATTCTTAATAGTTTGGCAGGATAGTATTCTATATCATATCCATAATAGTGAAATTTCAGTTTTTTAGAAAATCTATACTCGTATAATTTTGAGCCTAATAATTTTAGTATTACTTCGGCATCATATGATAGATTGTAAAAAAAATTCCAAGAACCGTGGAATCTCTTGGAAAATAGCCAACCTAGGCACGATTCAGGCGTGATTTTATCTAAAAAATTACCTTCAGAGTCTGCTATGAGAAAGATATCTCCATTACTAGTTTCAGTGTCTAGTGCGTAAATTGGCCTTATCTTTGATTGGGCTGAGTCTCTGTTTTGTGGTCTTTTTGTGTAGACCTTTTTTAAATCCCGAAAATCAGTTATGGGGATGGGTTCTGCCATATGACATCAGGAATTGAGACCTGTTTTCTTTGCTTGCGTTTTGATAATTGAGATCTAATCTGTTTGTAGGATAAATTGGGAAAATTATTTCTTATTTGTCTAATGTAATTGTGATATCTTCGTAGTTTTCCTGATCTTGATTTGTTTGGATTTGGTTTTTGTTTTACTTTTGGCTTTTCTAGTTGTTTTAGTTTTTGTGTAATTTGTTTTCGTAATTGCTTTACATGTTTATTGTTTGGAAATAACTTTAGTGCAGTTAATTGCTCTAATAGTTTATTTTTATCTGGATTGTTTTTCATATCAAAAATAAAAAAAGAGGATTAAACCTCTACTTGAAATTTTCTTATGACTCGGTTATACTTTGATATACCAAGCCATGTGAAAATTACTAGTTTGCTTCCAACAATAATTTTCTTTTTTTTGATCAAATCATTCCATTGTTTTAACAATGAACTATTGTTTGATTCATGAGCCTTTAGTGGTAGAATTCTTTCTTGCCACTCTCCTTGAACCTTTTGTCTTACCTGAACATTTGTTGTTAGTTCACTTTCAAACTGTTCTAGACCCGTTACTTCAATTTCTAGTCTGTCTGGTTTGTTTTGTTCTTTTGATTTGTACTCTCCCCAGCGAATGTATGGGATTTGTTCTGTATTCAAGAGGTTGCCACTCCCATTGGAGTGAGTTTTATGAATTTCTCTCCATTTTCTTGAACTAGTTCGACTTTCATTTCAGTTGAATTTGCTCCAAGATTAACTATGGCCATTTTTGGGATTGCAATCACTTTGGAAAAATTTTGATTGCTGATCTTTCTTACTCCAAAATTAGTTACCGTGTTAGGTCTGATTTTTGAGTGTTTTTTGATAGAATTTTGTTCAATCATGTTATGATTTATGCACAATTATTATACATGGTTCACTATGACTAAACTGGTTTAGTTTGACTAGT
>SCUP01000230.1 GCA_004297665.1 Nitrosarchaeum sp.
ACCTAAATGATTAGATAATTTTTTTCCATTAATTAACTCAAATAAAAGTTCTGGAAATCTTGCACCTGCAACATCAGATAGTGGATATCCTCCACCAAATCTTGCATTAATTTCGGAAAATATTGGCCCATCATCTGTAACAAAACACTGTATGTTTATTGGTCCATACGGTTTGAATTCCTTACATATTCTAATTACATCATCTATGAATAATTTATCATCAAGTGTTAATGCTCTTTCTACTTCTCCACATCTAATTTTAAGTCTCAATCTTGGTACCATCGAAAATATATCTCCAGTACCATCTCCAAATACATCTATAGTTACTTCATTACCTTCAATATTCTCTTGTACAATAGGTTCATCAATTCGACTTGAAAAAAATGATAGTTCTTCTAGATTTTTACAAATTCCAACATCTCTGCTGTTACTACCAAATCTTGGTTTGATAAATAATGGAAAATTAATTTTTGAAGGAATATCTGGAATAATCTCATTTTTAACTTTTATTGTAACTGGCGTTTTTATTTGAATTTTTTTAAAGAAGGTAGATGTTAAGATTTTATCATTAGCAATTTTTATTGAGTTGTCATTTGATAAAACTAATTGAATTTTGTTTTCATTGAACAAATTTCTATTATCTGATAATATTGTTAATTCAGGATCTAATAAAGGAATAATTCCATCAATTTCATGTCTTTTTGATATTTCTAATAATTGAGATATATAATCTGATTCGGTAATAGCAGAGACTGTAAATGCTTTATCTGCAACAAAAAGTGTTGGAGCTATTGGTTCTTTATCCGTCGCATAAATAGTAATATGTGGAAGAGATTTTTGTATACATTCTAGAAGTTCTACTCTTCTTCCAGCAGATGTGAGAAGTATGTTCATTTTTTTGTCCTTCAACCATCCATTATATTTTTTGACTCGTTTTTTAATCTTCTAAATCATTCCAATTAAGAAGTGAATCCTCAGATATATCTCGTTTGATTTTTTTTCCAATAAAATCTTCAATTAGCTTAGGATGTATTCCTGTACCTGGTCTCTTTATTCCTATATTTTGATAATTTAGCAATGTTCCTTTAGAAATATCTGTTAATGCAACGATACTCTTTCTAGCTAATTTCTTAACATTTTCTTCACATGGTAATGTTTCTTTAATTCCATTTCCTAATGCTTCTTGAGCATTTTTAATACCTTGTACAAATTGTTTGAATTCTTTAGGTTCCATAGACATTGAATGATCAGGACCATTCAATGTATGATCTAATGTAATATGTTTTTCAATAAAATTTACTCCTAATCCAACTGCTGTAATAGCTGATATTGAGTTTATAGTATGGTCTGAGAATCCTATTGGAACATCAAAATATTTCTGAAGAGTTTTGATAACCATTAGATTACAATCTTTAATTTCTGTAG
>SCUP01000231.1 GCA_004297665.1 Nitrosarchaeum sp.
ATAAATCCTGATTTTGTAACTATTCATATCATCATAGGTGCATTATCTGGTGCAATTGCATGGAATCTAATCACTTGGTTGTGGGGATTACCTTCTTCAAGCAGCCATGCACTTGTAGGTGGTATAATAGGTGCAGGTATTGCAGGTGCGGGAACACACGCAATAATTTTTGGTGGACTTGAAAAGGTAGTAACTGGAATAATTGTCTCGCCCATCGTGGGATTAATTGGTGCATTTTTACTTGCAACACTAATTATCAGAGTATTTGCAAACAAAAAGCCGCGTAAAGTAAACTCTGTTTTTGGTAAACTACAACTTGTATCATCTACTTATTTCTCACTGACACATGGGGCAAACGATGGCCAAAAAACAATGGGGATAATTGCACTAATTTTGTTAACAGAAGGCGTGATCACAACATTTGATGTACCATTTTATGTCATATTAATGGCAGCACTTGCAATAAGTCTTGGTACATTTTTTGGTGGTTGGAGAATCGTAAAAACAATGGCAGTAAAAATAACGCAACTAAAACCATATCAGGGATTTGCTGCAGAAACTAGTGGTGCGACAATTTTAGCTGTTTTGGCACATGCTGGAATTCCTGCAAGTACCACTCATGCCATTTCTGGCGCTATTATGGGCGCAGGTGCAGTAAGACGCATTTCTGCAGTTAGGTGGGGAATAGGCAAAAGAATAGTTTGGGCTTGGATTATCACAATTCCTGCCAGTGCTGGGGTTTCATATTTGGCAATGCTTTTGATCAAACTTTTTGTGTAAATTATTTTCAAATTTTGAGATGATATAATGAAAAAAATTCTTTTTGTCTGCGTTGAAAATGCAGGAAGAAGCCAGATGGCTGAGGCATTTTTTAGAAAATATATGCCAAAAGGATTTGAGGCAATAAGTGCTGGAACAAAGCCAAGCACTCACGTAAACCCAATTGTTTTACAAGCCATGAAAGAAATTAGTATTGATATTGAAAATCAAACACCAAAACATATCTCACAACAAACTATAGATGAATCAGAAAAAGCAATCAATATGGGTTGTATTGACAAAGAATCCTGTCCTACTTTATTTATGAAAGATACTATTGATTGGCAAATTCCAGATCCAAAGGGAAAGCCAATAGAAGAAGTAAGAAAAATACGTGATCAAATAAAAACAAAGGTGATGATCTTAATTGAATCTCTTGAGGAAAATACTCGATGACATATTCAAATTTACAAATTTTTATCGTTGAATTAATTGGAACGTTCATTCTTGTTGTGTTTGCAACTGGCTCTATTGTTTATGACGTGCAAACAGGTGGAACACTGGGGGTTGCTTTTGCTGCACTTGCACCGTTTATTGCATTAATAATAGGAATCTACTCTTTTGGAAAAATTTCATTAGCTCATTTTAATCCTGCAGTGACAATTGGGTTTTACATTACCGGATATATTTCTAAAAATAAAATTGCATATTATTTTGCTGCAGAGATTATTGGAGCACTGCTTGGTTCTTTATTTGTTATGAGTTTCATTGGCACTGGAGCAGATCTTGGAGCAAATGCCCCCAACTATGATTTTTCATTATTTCTGATATTTCTAATTGAAGTTTTAGCATCTGCTTT
>SCUP01000232.1 GCA_004297665.1 Nitrosarchaeum sp.
TGATTTCTTCTTGCGATAAATCTTCGCCAATAATACTTGAACCGCCAGATACTCGTAAAACCATAGGTATGTTAGTAGAAGTTGGAACTGATGTTCTTTGCACACCTCTTGTAAGCATCAAAGAATCACAGTATTTCAATAATGGTGCAATTACTTTTTTTGGATTTTCTAATTTTTCAGTGGGGCCTAAAAAATATCCGTGGTCAACTGCTAACATTAATGCGCGATTATTTTGTGGTTTGATAATTTGTGAGAGTCTATTTTTTAATCCCCAATCCATATCTCTTCGATTTTGAAAGAATAAAAATACCTTTCTTAAGCCTTTCTTATTTTGTGATAATTATTTTCATTGCATTATCGCCACTTCTAGCATGATCAAATGCTTTTTGAGAGTCTTGAATAGAATATGTGTGAGTCACTAATTGTTTAACATCTATTTTAGATAATTCAATCAACTTGAGAGCTTCTTTGGTATCATTATCAGACGCAGCATAACTTGTCACCAATGTGATTTCTTTAGAATATATTTTACTCATATTCAAAACAATTTTTGCATCCTTTGAAGGAACACCAAACATCATAACAGCCCCACCTTTTCGTACCATATCAATTGCATCTTCTAATGCTTTGAGACTACTGGTGGCAACTATTGCCACATCGACTCCTTTTCCTTCAGTATGATCTAAAATTCTTTGTTTTCGGGTCTCATCTAGAGAATTAATAGAATCTGTAATGTTAAATTTTTTTGCAAATCTTAATCTGAAATCATTTACATCAAAACAGAAAATCTTTGAGAATTTTTTAGATTGCGCAAGCATTACATGCATCATACCAGTAGGGCCAACACCAAAAATTGCAACTGAATCCCCTTCTTGGTAAGAGTATTTTGTCCATGCCCTAACACAACATGCCAAGGGTTCAATCATTGCAGCTTCTTCAAAACTCATAGAATCAGGAATCTTGAGCACTCCTCCATGATCTACATTCCATTTTGGTACAACATATTCTTCAGATAGACCACATGGAGAAAGATTTGTTTCATAATATTTTGAACACATTGTTTCATTACCATGTTTACACAAGTGACAAGAATAACATGGAACATGATGATGAGTAAATACCCTATCACCTTTTTTAAATGCAGTTACATCGGAGCTGACATCAATAATTATCCCGGCAGGTTCATGACCTAATCGCATAGAAGGTTGTCCATATTCTCCAAATACTTTTTCCAAGTCAGATCCACATATACCACATGCATGCATTTGTACCAAAATATCCCCAGAGCTCAATACTGGATTTTCTGTTTCGCTAATTGAGATAACAGATGGTTCTTTGACATATGCAGTCTTCATATCAAAACTTTAGAAGATTGAATATAAGTAGATTAAATTATACGCCAAGGATCTTTTTGAGCATTAATCTATAATCAACCTCAGATTTTTCACTTCCCACTGAAGGTAATGCAAAAACCAGAGTGGATTTTGCTGCTCTAAGTGCAGTTAGTTCATCACTAATAGATTCAGTCATATCATCACTTACCAAAACCAATCCAACGTCAGAATCATCAGTTAGTTTCTTAATTTCATCTAATGTTTTTTTAGGTGTATCTGAGATTATTCCGTGAACTCCTGCTAATTGGAAGCTTGTAACAAAGGATTTGCTTCCTACGGTAAATATTTTCACAGATCAAAATTTTGTTTATTCTAATTTAACCCTTTTTGGAGGCATTAGATCAGGAAAGATTGATTTAGTTTAAGATACCAAAGCAAATTATGGCAAAAATCGACAACCAAAAAAACGTCTACTTATTCACGCATGGAAGAATGGATCTACAAGAAAAAGCAGTAAACATCCTAATCTCAAAAGGATTCTCAAAGGAGAAAATCATCATGGCATTACCAAGTAAAGTTGGAAATGTTGGAGATTACATGGCAATGCTTTGGATGCCACCTACCCCAGATCACATAAAAATTCAGCACATAACCAAAGTTGAAGAAGTGAAACCAGAAGGAATGATTGGACTTTGGAAAGGGGTTTCAAAAGAAGACATTGAAACTATTCCGCTACAATAAAACTAGCTGAATCCAGCACCAAACTCATCGCCCTTTTGAAGAGGGTCACCAGAATCTGAATTTTTTAATTTTAAATAAAGCAGTGATTCATAGACTAACTTTGTTGTGTCCTCATCATTTAGATTTGAATTAGATTTTGCATGATCTTTGTATTTTTGTAATTTCTGGGTATTTTGTTCATCAACTGATAATCCATCTTTTTCCATTATTATTGCAATTTTTTCAATTAGAGAATTGTATTGATTTTCATCCATAATTATTTTGTATTATTTCTAGTTATTAACAAGTTCGAATAATAGAATTTTTATAAATCTGAAATCAATCCGAAAAGAAAATCACCATATTCTTCATCAGAAAATCTAATTGTTTCTATTTTATTTTCTTTTTTAGCCAAATATGCAGATTCCAAATGATAGCAAATTGATTTTCCATTTAATCTACCAAAATAATATCCAGGACAGGAACAATATTGAGCATCAGGATCTAACCAATGTTCCTTGCCTTTTCCAACTACAGTCCAAATTTTTCTTTGACTTGGTTCAAAAAGATGTAATTTGACGCGTTTTTCAGAAACTACAGATTCGATTCTTTCAGAATCTTTGTTCACAAGAATTTAATCCATTGTCTATTGTATATCTTTGATGCTCAAAACAAGAATAATTCCATCAAAACCAATAATGGTTTTAGAAGGGAAAAAAAAGAATCTCATAGTTACAGATATTCATATCGGATTTGAGAGTACCCTTGCATCAAATGAGATCTTTATTGGAAAAAATACATCAATCAATGAGACAATAGAGGAATTATCAAGTGTTATAGATTCAGAAAAACCAGACTCACTTATTTTGTTAGGAGATGTAAAATCTAGCATCAAAAACATCTCAAAAAGTGAATGGGATGAAGTTCCATTATTTTTTAATAGAATTAAACAAAAATGTGATGTAATATTAATTCCTGGAAATCATGATGCAAACATACAGAGACTAGTTCCAGAAAATATTTCAATGATTAG
>SCUP01000233.1 GCA_004297665.1 Nitrosarchaeum sp.
ATTAAAACAGATGGGTTCTTGTCTTTGAATTGTGAAATCACAGCGTTGACATCATCAATTGATGGTTCAGGTTTTACTTGATCATACAGCATATAGTCCTTAATTCCCATTTTGGCAAGCCATTTGTCAGAAAGTTCTGGAGGAACAGTCGTGACAACTAGGGCATTTTTTGGATATTCTGTTTCACCAAGTGCATTTTTTCCAAAATTGATAACTTTTGGAATACGTACTGTGTACATAAATCAGAGGCATCATTGATTATTATTATATCTTGCAGTAAGAGAAAATCAGTATATGATTATTCAGAATTATGAAGATTTAGCAACATCAGAGAGAAAAAGAGAGTGTTTGGATATTTTGGAGGCAGGACTAAAAGCTGCAGAACCAGAGAATATCATACCAAAATTTGTCACTCCAGAAGAAATTAAAATTAATGGAAAGACTCTCAAGCTACAAGGCTTTTCAAACATTTACACAGTAGCATTTGGAAAAGCAGGAGATTCTATGACAAGGGCATTAAATGCAATTATTCCAATTAAAAGTGGAATAGTAGTAATCCCAAAAGGTTCCAAATCAAAAATAAAAGGCAAAAAATTTCAGATTTTTAATTCTGGGCATCCAAAACCAGATCAAACAAGCATAAAAGCTGCAAAAGAAGTGACAAAATTTCTTCAAAATAGGAGAGACAGTGAATTGGTAATTTTTCTGGTGTCAGGTGGAGGATCGTCATTGCTTGCCATACCAGATGACATAACATTAGATGATAAAATCTATGTAACCAATCTATTGTTAAAATCAGGAGCAAATATCCAAGAATTTAATTGCATTAGAAAGCATTTATCAAAAATAAAAGGAGGCAAACTAGTTGAAAACATCAAATGCCATGGAATTGGACTTGTGATGTCAGATGTTGAAGGAGATGATCTTTCATCTATTGCATCAGGTACAACATATATGGATAATACCACTTTTCTAGATGCATTAAATATAATCAACAAGTACAAATTAAAAAACAAAATCCCATTAGAAATTCTACAAATACTTGAAGATGGGTTTAAAGGAAAAATTTCTGAAACACCAAAAAAAGCAAAGATAGAAAACTACATCATTGCAAATAACAAAGATTGTCTAAAAGCAATGGAAGTTAAAGCCAAAGAACTTGGGTATAAAGTAAAAACAATCCAAGTATTTGGCAACATAAAAGATGCCACAAAAACAATCATGGAAAGTATATCAGAGGAGCAAAAAAGTTGCCTCATTTTTGGTGGTGAAACTACAGTTGAAGTTATTGGAAAAGGGTCAGGTGGAAGAAATCAAGAATTAGTTTTAAGAATTTTAAAGAATTCACAAAATTTAAAAAAAATTATCATCTCATCAATGGGAACAGACGGAATAGATGGAAATACATTTTTTGCAGGAGCTATAACAGAAAACATCAAAATAGATGAATCAATAATCAAAGAATTCTTAAAAAACAGCGACTCTGGAAGATTTTTCCAAAAACAAAAAAATAACATCAGAACAGGTCCTACTCACACAAATCTGATGGACATTGGGGTAATATTGAAATGAATTTTTAGTTGCACAAAACTTGTTTTTCTGTTTTTTCTTTTCTCATTTTGGCGATAATTGCAGCTAGCTGTGCATCATGAATTTCATCAAGAGTTTCGCACATACTAAAAGAATACCTTACACATACTTAAACAATGACTGAAAATTTTGTGATATTATTTTGAGATTTTATTATAATTGTTTGAAATATATTCTAGAAAATGAATAAATTTTTAATTAAAAATAGATTTCTTGAAATATCATGATTGACATATTGTACTATGAATAAAAAAAATATGAGTGAATGTGAAGAGCCATCCTGCATATGCAAGTGTCATGAAGAAATAGGATATAAAAGAAAAAGAATGAGAGGGTAAGATATGGAAATAGCATATATCCTGATACAATGTGATTTGGGGTCAGAAGAGCAAATCATTAAGGAGATTATGAAAATTCCAGAGATAAAAGAAGTTAGAGGAACATATGGAATTTATGATGTTTTTTGCAAGGTACAATCAGACACTAAAGAAATACTTGATCAAGTAATTACCAACAAAATTAGAAAGATTCAAAAAATTCGTTCAACTATAACCTTGCACTACATTCCATCACAGGGGGGCAAGTAATTGTTAGAAAAACCATTTAATCCAGAGTTGTTGTATAATGGAATTGTGCATTATTACATGGATAAAAAAGGATATTCAAAAGACAAGGCAAATTCAATTGCACAGGCAGTAGTACAAAGAGAAATGCAAAGAAGAATATGTAAAAATGAAAAGTGTAAACATTTCTCACATGATCATATTAGAAATTCAGAAACATGTTTGGTTCTAGATTGTGATTGTGGGAAATTTTCACACTAGATAAAATTATCCAGAGAATTTTCACGTAATGGTTGTGCACTAATTCCAATTTTCCTTAGGTGTTCAGCAAATTCCTCAACAAATCCATGAATGGTATAAACTTGTTCTGCCCCTGAACGTACCACCATATCTACGAGCTCATTAAAATCACAATGATCACTCATCGGAATAGAGTAATC
>SCUP01000377.1 GCA_004297665.1 Nitrosarchaeum sp.
TGTTTGGTTTGATGGGAAATTCGTAACATTAGACAAGGCCAACGTTCCAATAACAACACATGCGATTCACTATGGAACATCAGTTTTTGAAGGGATACGGGCATACTGGAATGGAAAAAATCTTTATGTCTTTAGATTAGATGATCACATTAAGCGATTTAGAAGATCAGGGCAATTTTATAACATTTCACTTAATTTTTCAGATAAAATCATCAGTGATGCAATAATTGGAATTTGTAAAAAAAATAAAATAAAAAAATCCTGCTATATTAGACCTTTTTACTTTATTGGTGATTATGGAATAAATCTACATGTAACAGAAAAGGCACCAACCAATGTTGCAATTTTTACATTTCCGTTCGGGGATTTATTTGATAAAAATGGAATTACTGCTGGTGTTGTATCATGGAGAAAGTTCTCAGACATGTCAACACCTCCTCAAGCAAAGATGGGCGGTAATTATCTTAATTCAATCATAGCAACACAAGAAGCAAAAAGGAGTGGATTTGATGAAGCAATTTTACTAGATCATAATGGAAATGTCAGCGAAGCGCCAGGTGAAAACATTTTCATTGTAAGAGAAGGTCAATTAATCACATCACCATTATCATCTTCAGCTTTAAATGGAATTACACGTGATGCTGTCATAAAAATTGCAAGAGATCTTGACATAGATGTGACAGAGACTGAAATTGCAAGAAGTGAATTGACTGTATCTGATGAAATTTTTCTTACTGGTACTGCAGCAGAAATTACACCAATAATTGCAATGGATGGTAAAAAAATTGGTAATGGCAAACCTGGAGATATTACCAAAAAAATGATGAGTGAGTATACAGACATAGTAATGAACAAAAATCAGGACTATTCTCATTGGTTAACTGCGGTGTATTAGATGAAAATTGTTCAAATTGGGACTGGTGGATGGGGTAAAAATCATACCAGAATACTCTCACAACTAGGGGTACTCTGTGCAGTTTGTGATGCAGATGCTCAAAGAAGTAAGGAATATGGTAAAAAATATTCAGTAAATCATTACAGTTCATTAGATGATTTGATTAAATCTGAAAAATTTGATGGGGCATTTGTTGTAACACCAACATCAACTCATACAGAAATTGCTACGAAATTGCTAGAGGCAAAAAAACATGTGTTTGTCGAAAAACCAATGACATACAAATCAGAAGACGGTCAGAAGATTGCAGAGCTGGCAGAAAAAAATAAAGTCATTTTAACATGTGGATACATTGAACGTTTTAATCCTGCAGTAAATATTGTGAAAAAATTTGTCAAAGAAAAAAAATATGGTGATCTGATAATGCTTGAATTTCACAGAGAAAATAGAATGCCACTTCACATCAAAGATGTTGGAATAATTTATGATACTTCGGTACACGACATTGATACTGCAAATTGGCTCTTT
>SCUP01000234.1 GCA_004297665.1 Nitrosarchaeum sp.
GAACAAAAAACACCAATTTTAGAGCCGTCTAATGATTGCACTGATTGTCAATACTATCAAAGATGCTTTATCACAAAGAAAAATACCAAACAGGTATCATTATCTGAAATGTTAGGTCTAAGCAAAGACTAGTAAGATAAATGAAAAATATTGTAAGGAATAATTCCTTTGGTTAATCTAGTGGTTCTGGATGTCCTTTACCACGAAGTGCAAAACACACAACTGCTAGTGCAATTGCTACTCCTATTGCTGAGCCATATGCGGCTATTCCTGCTTCTGCCATTTGATAAAAACCCACTTCTTGGGCTTTTATAATTTTGTCAATATTTTTCCCCTAAAAACAAATTATCATAATTTATGATTTTTATGATACAATAATCAAATTGTGGCGTTTTTATCTATTTTACAAACTCAAAATGAAGTTCATTTTCTTGTCCACTAGTCATTGAGCTTTGATTATAGAAGATATCTCCACTAACTCGCCATTTTGCAGTATTACTTTCAAGGGCAGACCACAATTCAGGAGTATTGCCGGTATTTTTCAATACTATTTTGTCTTTTAAAAGAATTGAGTTTTCACCAAGAAGTACATAATAGTCAGAACCAAACTCTACCATTCCTTCTGGCCTACTACCTATTTGACCACCTGAAATTTGTTTTTCGTTAGAAAATCCAGTTTCAAATAGTTGGTAATCCATAACTTGTACAAGTATAGAGCTGGGATTAGGATTACTAAGTTTGAATGTTATCTCAATTGTAGCATCTCTTTTGCCTGCTTCAATTATTGAAATATCTGCCAATTCAACAGAGATTGGTTGTATTTGTTGTGGGGCTTGCGGTATTTCTTTAGTGATATCTTCTGATGTATGACCAACAAAGGATGAACCAGATAAAAGAATTACACCCAAAACCGCAGCTAATCCTATAATTGCAACAAAAACAAAGATTTTGGAATTCACTAGATTAACTCATTTCTTAGATATCTTAAATGTTGAGATAGTTATTATAATATTAAAGAATAAAATTAATCATGCAATATTTTCAAGCTGTGCAACAGGGAAAACAAAGAGCTAGCAAATCACAAATGAAAATGTTTGAGGTTGCAGGATTTGGAATGTTAACATTGACTACAAAAAAAATCGATGGTAAATTTCATCCAGTCGGAGAAGAGGATTTTGTTGCAGTGATTAATTCACCTGATGGATATGTTGCCATATTAGCAGACAAAGATGGATTTACAAAGGCTCAATCAAAGTCACTGGAAAAAAAAGAAGCATTATCAATTTATAAGAAATTAAGAGAATCTGGTATTCCAGAATACCCTGAAAAAGATATTCAGATTTGGTCAGAGAGACGTCCAACTGTACAAAACGAAATTTCTGAGTAATTATTTTGACGGTAGAACTATTTCAGTTCCTACATCCATACCTTTGATTGCTTTTTCAAGTGTTTTGATATCAGCTTGTAATATTCGTGTCTTTATTTTAGAGCGTTCAATAATTTTTAGAGCTACTATATCCATCAAATCATAACCTCCTGCAAGAGAATCTTCATGAACAAGCATGTTTCTCAAATTCTTGAGTTCAATTCGTTTGAATTTTTTTGCATTTTTGAATTTGTTAGGGTCTCTATCATAAACACCATCAACATCTGTGGCATTGAGAAATTGTTCTGCATTGATTTTTTCAGCAATAAGGGCTGCAGTTCCATTGGTACTTTGTCCAGGATGTAAACCGCCTGTAACTACAATCAAACCATCATCTACTGCATGTCTTACTTCTTGTAATGTTGTTGGTGGATGAGAATATGCTTTATTTTTTAGAGCATAGATCAAGAGTTTTGCATTTAGTCTAGAGATTTCGATTCCAAGTTCGTCTAGTGTGGACTCGTCAGCTCCTGAAGATCTTGCATGAGCAATGTAATGTCTGGCAATATTTCCACCACCTGCAATAATTATTGGTTGACATATCTTACTAATCTTGACTAGAAATGAGGCGTAATCCTTTAGCATTTTTGCATTATCCATACCAAAAATTCGTCCTGAAAGTTTGATGACGACTCTTTTTTTCATTATTTTAAACCACCGAGGATTGATTTTGCGGCAATTTCAACTTTTTTTCTGTTCTTTTGATGTGTGTATATTCTAAGAATATTCATAAAACCAGATATTGCTGAAACTACAGGAATTTGTGATATAGGCATCTCTTGAGCAGTTGATTTGCCATTCTCATTTGTAATCAAAATGATATATTTTGATTCATTTTTTGATGGTGCAAGTGGGATTGATGGAGTAACAGAGCTGTCAACAAAAATTTCACTTTCATCAACTTTGGATTTTTTTGATATAGATGTTCTTAGCTCGTTAGTTCTAGCTTTTCCCAGATTAGTTCTACTAGTTAAAATTCGTTCAAATACACATTTTAACAATTTTCTGTTTTGATAATCTTCGGCAAATTGTCTAGCGCGTTTTAATTTAGGTGATTTTGATGAAATGAGTTTGGATAGTACGTATTCGTCTGTAAGTTTTACATATTCATTAATGTTAAAAGAGGTAAAACCAAACTCATCATCAGATAATCGTAATGCCTCTAAAAGCATAACTTCTGCGGCTCTTACTGTTTTATGAAAATATACAGCTTTGAACATTTGATAACGGGAATGCATCATAGATTCAAAAGAGTATAATGCTGATCTTTCTAGAGCAAGTTTTTTCTGATGTACATCTAGGGATTGTGTTATTCTTTTGTGATCAATTTGTGCATGTTCTGCACCAGTAAAGTAACCATCCCTTAACAAATAATCCATCATATCAGCACTTAATGCTCCTGAAATAATTTCATTCATGTATTGTAATTTTGAATCACCAAAAGCTACTTTTGTAATGAGTTTTTTGTCATATCCATTTTTTGACAAGCTATCACCAATTTCAGATTTCAAGATAATTTCTTTACCAAAATCTTCATGTGAGAATTTCTTTTGCTGTATTACCTCTTCAAAAAGATGTGAAAAAGGTCCATGACCTATATCATGTAAAAGTCCTGCAAGTCTCAAAACTTCTATATCATATGATTTTAAAATTCCTTTTTCATTTAAGGCCTGACCAGCTTGACTTGCAATGTGCATAACACCCAAAGAATGCTCAAATCTAGTATGTTGTGCTGCAGGATATGTTAAATGAGCGCCAGAAAGTTGGCGTATTCGCCTTAGTCTTTGAAAGATAGGAGTATCAATTATTTTTAGTTCATGATCATAAACGCGAATAAAATCATGAATTGGATCAACTATGTCTAGATAATTTTTTTTCATATGCCTATTTTCTTTGTAAATACTTGCAAAATATCTTTATGAACTTCTTGTTTTGGTTTTGATGCATCAATAATTTTCCAATGTTGAGTCTTTGCAATGGTTCTATAAATTTTCGATATTTTTTGCAGGAATTCTTCATTTTTTTCAAATTTATCTCTCTTAGTTTTTTTTCTACGAAATGATTCTCTTTGAGATACGTCTAGTAAAATAACAAGATCAGCCTTTGGAAGTCCGGCATCTAAATTTTCTAACCATTCACGTTTCATTCCATTTGCTAAACCATAGATTAGATTAGATTGGTAATAACGATTCATTATCAAGACAGAATTTTTTGATTGTGCTGCTAAGATTTCATTTAGCTTTTCCCATCTGTTTGCAGCTAAAAGACAGTGAATAACTTGAGGAGGAAATTTTCTCTTTCCATTAAGATATTTTGCAATTTCTTTTCCGATAGGTGTCTTATAATCAGGAAAGCTAAAGGTAGCAGTCTTGATTTTTCTTTGTTTTAATGCTTTTTCCAATAATGCAGTTTGAGTTTTCTTTCCTGCTTGGTCTCCACCCTCAATAACAATTATCATAAGTTACAAAACCAGAGAAATTAATTGATTAAAAATCTATCAAGGTTTATAACCAAAAATTAAGCACATATCTCAAAATGGGACTAGTAAAATCTATGGCAAAAGAAATGATAAAAGAAATTGGGAACAAATCAAGAGAATTTTATGAGTTTGTTTTACCGCCTGTAGATATGTATCTAGATAATGAAAAATTAACATTATTAATTGACCTGCCAGGATTTGCAAAAAAAGACATTAAATTATCACTTGATGGAAATATTCTCTCTATTCAGGCACACAAAGAAATTTCTGATGAAAAAAATCAAAATATTATCTGCAATCAAAGACCAAACATCATAGATAAAAAAATAAGATTACCCATTGATCTTAGAGAAGAGCAAGTGAGTTCTGCAAAATATGAACATGGTGTGTTAACAGTTACGATTCCTGTTAAAAAACATGGAAAAGATATTTCAATAGAATAATCAACGCTTTCGGAAAATTGCAAAGATACTCATTATTATCAGAGAAAATATCATCCCAGTTATTCCTAGTGATTCATTTGATGTATACAAAACAGTAGAACCTACAAAGATTGCAGATGAGAGAATACTTCCAGAAAGCAAAACATTAGATTTTGGTTTAGCATTTAAGAGTTGAATTGATCTGTTTTCATCAATAAATTTTTTGAGCTCTGGCGCAATTGAGATAGTAGCGTCAATTGATTTTGCAAATCTTTGAAAAGAATATTTTAGTTCTTCAATATATGCATCTTTGATCAAATGTTCTTCTTCTAAAATTTCTCTTAGCACTTTAACAAATTTAAAATCAACCTTATGTGTTTTGTAGATTCCTTCTATGATTGATGCCATTCTCATGTACAATGCTAGATTCTTTGGAAGAACAAATGGGAATTTACTCATTGTTTTGTTTGCAAGCTCCATCAAACTTTGTACTTCCATTTCGTCTGGCTTTTTTCCATGCATTGCACGAACAGCCAATTCTATTCCCTTCTCGATTACTGATCGGTTAAAATCAGGAGTCAGCATTCCAAGGTCAGCCATTGCATTTACGGTTCTTGGAGGATCTTTCTCAACTAATGCAAGATAAAGTCTGATTAGTCTTAGTCTGGTTTCATTGTCTAATCGTCCAACCATTCCATAGTCATAAAGAATGAGTTTTCCATCATCAGTTACTGAAATATTGCCAGGATGAGGATCTGCGTGAAATAATGAATGGCGCAAAAGCATGGTAAAAAAGACCTTGTGAACATCAACTACTAGTTTATGCCTGTCAATTCCCTTCTCATCAAGTGCTTCGATATTGGTGATTTTGATACCAGGAATGTATTCCATAGTAAGCACATTTTTTGAAGAATAATCATCATAAACTGAAGGAATGACTATGTTGCTTTTTTTCATATCATGTTTAATTTTTTTAAGATTTGCTGATTCAATGGTATAATCCATCTCCTCATGAATTGTTTCAATAAATTGAGAAAGCATCGCTCTTGCAGAAAAACGCAAGTTTGGATCTACAAATCTTAATGCCGTTGGAAGAATTTTTTTTAAGACTTTGAGATCATCTTCAACAACTTTTTCAATGCCTGGTCTTTTTACCTTAACAACAATTTCTTGGTCAGAAATTCTTCCACGGTAAACTTGACCTAAAGATGCGCCAGAAAGAGGATTTGGATCTAGACTATCAAATTTTTTATTAATTGGTCCTAGGTCATTTTCTATTATGGGTTTTACCTGATCAAATGGAGCTGCTGGAACATTGTCTTGCAGCTTAGCAAGTTCTTCCAAGTATGGTTGTGGTAAAATATCAGCTCGTGATGAAAGCCACTGTCCTAATTTTATGTAAACAGGTCCTAATGAAATGAAAGTGTTTAGAACTTTACGTGCGTTCTTACGATATTTTTCTACATCAATATCTTTGCCCTCTTTTTTTACCCATTTTCTCCTATCTTTTCGCAATGCCAAAATTGAAGGAAGTAGTTTAATGAAAATCTTAATTGTTCTTGCAGTAGACATGTTTACTCTAAATAATTTCTAATTTTTTTAGTCGCAACATATCCAACATATCCTGCAATAATAGAAGAAAGAAGTGTAGTTGTTATAGTTGATTTTTTTGTTTTGTTATTATTTAGAAATTTTTTTGCAATTTCTGAGCCACCTATAATTGAACATGCCAATCCAATCAAAACTTCTGGAGCATCATAAACCAAATGACCAAGTGGGTTTTTTCTAGGATCAATTTTATCAGTATGAACTAGAAATTTATCGTCATATTCTCTAATGTGTAAATTACTATATCGAAATTGTTTTTTTGCACCATTTTTTTGTCCAAGCGTAGTTTCTTCTGCTCCTTCAAGCATGAATTCTCGTAGTTCCTTTGGTACTTCAATTTCATCTCTTGGCATGAACGCAAGATCCATTATTTGCTTATAATCTTAGCCATAACAAAAATAGGAAATTAGTATCTTTTTCATGCTTGGTTAGCGAGAATTTATTTTTTAGATTTTGATTCTTTTATTCTATCCTTACCAAACAGTACAAAACTTGTAATGAACACAATCAACATAGAAATTCCAGTAATGTAAGCATAGTTGAATCCGATTCCAGGATGATCACTTTCATGATAAATGGAAATCATATATGTAGCAACAAGTAAAATTACACCAACAATTGTTAGTTTTTGATGAATTTGCAATAATTTTGGTTCTTTTCTATGTATATGAATTTAGAAATTACAAAAAAGATTCACAGTAATGGTGTTGTTATGAATCCCACTATACATCCAGCTAGAAAGAGAAATGTACTTTTTGCCATGCCCGATTCACATTGTCTCAACATAATCATATAACAATAATGCAAATGTTCCAAAATAGGGAATCAGAAATTAAATGATATTACGGTTTTGATTCTGTCGCAGAGAGTTTCTTTATTACTTGTTCAAGTTCTGCTTTGTTATCACTAATTACACGTTTTAGTACTTCAATCTCCTGTTTTAGTTGTTCTAAATTGACATTATCAGAGTTGGCCATCTTAGCTTCCAACTTAGAAAGTAACTGTTGATTATATTGATTAATTTTTTCTAGTTCTTCTTTGTAGTTTTGCAATTTTTCATATGGATCAGATTTTTCAATAATTTGAACATAGTTCTGATTAGTAAGATAACCAAAAGAAATTACAATAGTTCCTATAACTAGTACAGTAATCAATACAATAATAGTTAATCTCATTTTGAATCAGTTCTAGTTTTTTATTATTTCTAATTTAAAATTTGATTCTTAGCTAGCTGGAATTTTTGATTTTTTACGCCTACGAATCATATAGATTCCTATTGCTGCTGTGATAACTATTGGAATAATGATTAGTTGTAAATCATTTCCAGATTCAGTTTTTGGTAGTTCTGCTACAGATATTGTGGCATTATGTGTAAGAAATATCTCATCTCTGAGACTATCTTTGTATCTTACAGTAAGTTTAATGTCATGTTCTCCATATCGGGGTTCACCATCAAATTCTAGTGGAATATTAAATGGAACTGGAGAATCAATTTCTACTTCGTCAATAAATTGAGTCTGCTTTTTGATGTTTGAGTTATTTAATGGTTCAAGAGTTACAAAACCAAATAAGGCATTTTCGTTTCCTTCGTTAATTATTTCTCCAACAACCATTTGTGTACCAGATAATTCAATTACTTCAATATCGTATATGGTAAGATCAATCAAACCCCTAATGTAAAAATCGACAATTTTAGAGATAATTTGCAGATCACCATGTGCATTATAGTATCTAATAGATAATGGAATTCGTAAAGTGTCTTCTTTGAGAGTTTCCGGAACATATAC
>SCUP01000235.1 GCA_004297665.1 Nitrosarchaeum sp.
AGAACCACTATCTATTCCAATAGATGAAAGTAACATTAATGATGCATTAATGAATCTCCCAGATTCTTTCTCATCATATATGTTGTAAAAACCATTAAATGAATCAATTATAACCAAGATTTTTTCATTCGAAATTCTTTTTGCTATTTCAGATATGATTTTTTTCAAATCTACCTTACTTGGGCGATGAATCTCCACTTTGTCATTTTTTTTAATCATTTCTGAAATGATATAACCACTATAAAGTAAATCAAAATCTAAAAAAATTACTGGGTAGTTAATAGAATTAATTAACTCATTTAGAAATTCAGCTTTAAGAAAAGGTTCAGAACATAAAATTATGTTTGGATTTTTGTTTGAAAATTCTTTTCTCACATATATTAAATCATCATCTAAAATTTGTTCAGGATTTTTATCCAACACTACTTTAGTATCTACCATATATAATAATGAATTTAGTTTCAAAAGATATATCAGAAGATTTTCTCATTTCATATAATTCGATGGACTTAATTCAATAGATTACACCCATTTGTTACTAAATCTGAAACACAGTTATTGATGCAATAAAAAGTCTATAAATTTTCCTGTTCTTCTATTACCATCATTGTTAGAGTTGATTGTATTTTGCCAATTTTTCTAACTTTGTTTGTGATAATTGTACGTAATTTTTCAGCATCTTTAGATGATAATTTCAAGACTATATCATATACTCCATAAACTCCTTGAACCTCATAATCTACTTCCTCGTTTGAAAGAATACGTTTGATATCTGCTATTATTGATTCATCAGATCCTAGATCAGAATTCAATAAAACATATGCTGTAGGCACATTGCAGATTTTCATCAAACACTATTTAACCTTTCATAGATCTCAAAAACTGATTAATCCCCATTAGAATTCATTGATGTGAAACTAATAGATCTTACATTGATAATATCGAAATCTATTCCTACTTTTCCTGGTTCTCCAAGACCGCAATTCATTCTTTGGTCAACACTAAAAGAAGACAGATATAATCTTGAATTATTATTTTTTAGTTCTCATACTGGGACTCATATTGATGCACCATATCATTTTGTAAAAAATGGAGCAAAAATACACCAAATACCTCTTAATCGATTACTAGGAAATTGCATATTGATAAAAATAAAAAAAGGGAAAAATCAAGCAATTACCAAAAATGACTTGGTTTTATTTGAAAGAAAAAATTGTACTATTCCAAAGCATTCATCAATAATCTTTCATACTGAATGGCAAAAAAATCTGAATACTAATTTTTATTTTATTGATAATCCTGGTCTATCTGAATCAGCTGCTACATATCTTGTATCAAAAGAGATCAATTTAGTTGGAATTGATTCACCTAGCATAGATTTGGGAAAAGATAAAACTTTCAGTGTTCATAAAATACTTGCAAAAAATAATATCTTAATTGTTGAAAATCTGTCAAATTTGAATAAAATATCTTCAAAACAATTTGATTTTGTAATTTTACCATTAAAACTTAAAGATGCAACTGGTTCTCCAGTTAGAGCAATAGCTATTCAACGAACAAAATGAAATCTATTTTTTTTATAATTTTTTGATAATTTGCCAATAATTGGAGTCTGATTTCCACAAAACTTGCATTTATTTTCCTCATCAAGATTCCAGCCTTGAATATCAAAACCATATCTCTTGACTACAATGTTGTTACATTCAGGACAGTAAGTATGCTCTAGAGGGTGACCAGGCACATTTCCAATATATGCATACTTTAATCCAATTTTTTTTGCAATTTCATGATGTTTTTCCAGAGTTTTAACAGGTGTAGAATCAAACTCCATCATTTTATAATCTGGATGAAAACGTAAAAAATGAATAGGCATCTCTGGACCAAATTGTTCATAAATAAATTTACATAATTTTTCTGCATATTCTAAACTGTCTCCAACTTGTGGAACAATAAGATCTGTTATCTCTACATGAATTTTTGTTTTATCACGTATTTCTAATAATGTATCAAAAATAGGTTGAGGACTAGGAACTCCAATGAATTTTCTTGTGAAGTTAGGTTCTGCATTACCTTTAAAATCAATTGTTATAGAATCTAAAAATTCTCCCATCATTTTTACTGATTCTGGAGTATCATACCCATTTGAGACAAATATGTTGTAAAGATTTTTTTGATGTGCTATTACTCCACAATCTCTTGCAAATTCAATGAATATAGATGGTTCATTGTATGTGTATGCAATTCCATCTGCACCATTATTTAATGCAGTTTGTACTACTTGTTCAGGAGTCATATCTGTTCCCTCAATCTTTCTTCTTTGACTAATATCATAATTCTGGCAATATTTACAAAGCCAATTACATCCAGTTGTAGCAATAGAAAACACCTTAGATCCAGGATTATAATGAATAACAGGCTTTTTTTCTATAGGATCAACATGCCCTGCTATCACTTTACCATATACAAATAGGTCTAACTTTCCATTTTCATTGCCACGTATTCCACATAATCCAATTTGTCCATCACTCATCTCACAATATCTTGCACAAGCAGTACAACGAACTTTTTTGTTAGGTAATTTTTCATAGAGAACTGCCTCCTTATTCATTTAGATAATTATACATGATTTTCCCATATAAGGTGCATCTATCGTAATCCTAAAAGTATGGAAAATACAACACTTGCCATGAGTAAACCTGGAAACATTTGGAGAAAGGTTCATGGCAAAATTACTAAAAAACCAACTAATTTCTCGTGGCTAATTGAGGACAAACTAGCAGGTTCGGGAATGCCCACAAGTTTTGATGAACTAGATTGGATTCTAAAACAAGGTGTTACATCAATTGTAACTATGACTGAA
>SCUP01000236.1 GCA_004297665.1 Nitrosarchaeum sp.
AATAAAAAAAACAAGCCAAATCATATAAAGTAGATTAGATCAGAGCATTATTTCGTAATTTTTTGAACATAATATCATATTCTTGTTGTTTTTCTACTATCTGTCCATAATTGGTTTGTTTGTCATACTCTTCTTGTTTTTCAAAAAGATATTTTTCCCATTTTTTAATTTCATTTGCAATTAACAAACCGGAATCTTCACGGGCAAATTGTTTTTGTTGCTCTGGATTCTGTCCTCTGGTGGGAAATTTTTTTCCATTAAACACATTCTGAATTTGTTCTGTAATTTCAGACTTGAGTAGTTCTGCAAAATCAAAATGTCCTTGTTCATGTTTTAAGAGCTGAGGAGTTGCTTGAGGTTGTCTTACCCAAGAAAGTAATGGGTAAAATTCAGTAGTTAAATCAATATTTTCAATAAAGAATCTAATTTGATTACCAATGCTATCAGAATTCACAGTCCAAGTATATCGATATTTGATGGTACTATGAACATCTTCAAACACTGCAGGATTAGATTCAGCTTGAAAGTCTAACCAACCCAAAAAATAATCCTTAGACCAAGAGATAGTATTATTTTGGCTCATGAAATTGTTTGTCATGTGTGGGAATAAAATTATTGATTTCCACTATAAAAATTAGCCACAAAATTATGCCAGTTTTAAAAAACAGCAATCAAAAAACAATAAAGAATTTAGATTCTTTTTCCATCACGCCCACTATAATTACCAAATGATTGAGGTACGTCAAATCCCAGCCACAAATAATTTTCATCTTCTAATAATTGATGTTGTTTTTGATGTTCAACAAGTTGTGCATCACCCCAATTTCCATCATATAGAAAATTACATTTTTCGACTTTGTTTATTTTTCTAACACCCTTACAAATTATCATCAAGATCATTTCAATACATAGCAGATTTGAAAAATGTTTGGTTTAGAATCAGATATGTGTTTGACGGCCAATGAATTCTAGGGCATGGTCTGTAAGGCAAACGTAGGAATGCCGTCAAACACTATGACTCGATAAGACTATCTCAAGATAGATTAAAAGAAACAGTGTGTTTAATTTGAAACACAAATCAAATAGACATGCCTAGATTAGAGAATATTTTAGGAAAATCATGGATTCAGGCACAAATGAAATGGATCATTTTTTCAAACCACTTTGATCAATTAACACGACATGTTTTATTTTAAGAGTTTTTCAAAAAATTAGAGCATACAAAATACTGAAAGCAAGGCTGTTTGCATGTTTGATGGCTTTAACATATCCCCCAAAGGGACAGATGCAAAAAAAGACATTAAACTTGCTTGCTTTCCTTTAAAAACTATTAATTGTAGACAAAGTCAAAATAATTTGTGAATCTAAAATTTATGATTTCTATGGGAATTTCAGTAATAGCGTTAATTGTTGGTTTTGTCTTATTATACGACATTAAATAATAATTAAAAAATGCAGACGTAAAATGAATCAAAACTAATCATAGAAGAATTTATTCAGACATAGGAGCAAAAATGAAACGTATGGTCAAAAAAATTGATGACAAAAGACATCAAGAATTACTGAAACAAAAAGAAGAACTAGAAAACAACAGACCGCATGACATTGATTCAATGAGAAGATGGAAACATTCCATGGGTAAAATCCTAGAAGAGTTAGAGTTGTTTAAAAAATAACAAAATGATTTGCCTCATCTAAAGTATGTCATAAAGATCTAAGTCCATGTATATTTTATGCAACAACTAGAGTAGACAAATAATTTGAAATTGAGAAACTCTTATTTTGATAAACCAAAATATAAAATCAGATGCAACATTACATTAATTTCAATGATAACATGACTGGATACAAGTCACTCTCCTATGATGTGGCTTTGATTCTCACATAGGTGAAAAATTTGACTGAATGTCCCACATGTAAACTAGCCATGGAATCACATTCTACTGCAGAATTAATGGAATGTTGTATGAAACAAGTCGGAGATGATTTTTTTGAGGAAGATAGAGGCACATGCCCTAACTGCAAGCATACCATCAAAAAACATTCAGACAAAGAACTTGCAGAATGTACATTAGCATTTTTAAAATCAAATATCAAAAACTAAAATACAGTACTAAAAAATTTAATTGGTTTTATAAGATAAGCATAAACAACAGTCTAATTGATTCAAAATATTGGATAAGTTAACCATAGCACTAATTGAAAAGTATTCACCCATGTGGACAAACAAACAAGTTTGGGAATATGAGCAAATTCACGAAGAAATAAAATTCGATGTAATGTATGTAAAACCTGGAAATAAAGAAATATCATGGAAATCAAAACTAGCACATCTAGATAGCAACATTAGAGAAATTATAGTGAGTACGTTTGAGTATCTTGTAGACGGTTATGAATTATGGATAACAAATGCCAAAAATAATCAGAGAGTAGATAAATCGTCAATTCCGTATCTTATGGCAGTAATAGTAGATACAATGATTGATGAAGAAATTTGTTTAAAATTTAGAGAAGACAGCAATTGCCTTGTAGTGGCAGTTGATTCGCATGCAGACGTAATAGATTGCAAAGAATTCTTTGAGAAGTTTTACCATCTAGCTACTGGTTTCAATTACAATGTAGACACAGGAATTCCAGATGATGAAACGGAAGCAGAAATCTATCTGACAAGATTACAAGAAGAATTTGATGAAAAGATGAAGACTGAACTAGGAGACAAATATCTTCCAGGAAATAACGATCCAGACTCAATTAATACAAAATAATGAATTATCAAATCGTCAGATATTTTTGATTAAATTAAATTCTTTTTAATTCTAAACAGACTAAAATTGTGTTCCGATCAATATCCAATTTGTCTAATTTTTTTACATCAACGTTGGAAATTCAAGTAAAATCATCTTTTGCATTATGGCA
>SCUP01000237.1 GCA_004297665.1 Nitrosarchaeum sp.
TGCTGGTCCAATACCTCCAGCATCCAATGGTTTTGGCATCCAGGCAGAATCTCCAACTAGAACAAATCCATTTGCAACCATGCAATCATTTTGTCTTCTTACTGAAACTTGGAAATTACCAGTTGCATTATTCTTATCTTGAGGATCATCTGAAAGTTTTGGGTTTTTTATTGCACGATTTCTTTCCACATACTGATTAATCAACATGGACACATTATCGTTTTTTCCTAATCTTTGATTTCTTTTGTCAAGGAGTGTTTTTTCAACACCTAAACCAATGTTTACTTTGTTTTTTCCTTTTGGAAATACCCATCCATATCCTCCTGGAGCAATATCTTGATCAAGATGAATTATGCAATAATCCGGATCAAATTCAGTTAGATCTTCTTCGCCCTGTTCAAAATACATGATATGTCTTCCTGTTGATTCAACATCTTTACGATCCACTTTTCTCTCCATCTTTGTTGTATTGGAAATCTGGTTTCGAAGCATGGATGTCATTCCAGTTGCATCGATTACAACTTTGGCTGTCTTTTTGTAAGGTGTTTTTGTTTTATAGTCTATTCCTTGAACTCCTATCACTTGATTTCCATCATACAATAATCCTGTGAGATTAATTTCAAAATCAAAATCTACTCCCATAGCTAATGTTCTTTCGTTTTGACGTTGTGGTAGAACTTGTCTATTCAGCATATACCCTGCACCATCAAATGGGATTGATGTTTCTCTATCTGGAGAAAATGCCATTACCCCTTTGACTTTATATTCGATTTCTGGTTCACTCCAATTTACTTTGATTCTGTTTGTCATGAAATCCACAGCTTCTTTACTAACCGCATCTCCACAAATCCAACCTGCAGTACTTTTCATTCCAGGTAAGTTTGATGGGTTTCTATCAATTACTAGAATTTTTAATCCTTGATTAGAATAATGTGAAACTGATTGAGCAGCAATAGTTCCTGCTAATCCTCCTCCAGCTACTATGACGTCATAATCTGCCACAAAAGAACGCCCGTTTATCCGTATTTAAAATAATACCATAGTTACATGTCAGGAAACGTTTGTTGTTCAATTCAAAAATGGGGTCGGTTCGTCGCGGCGTCTTCAAAGCTTTCGCTCAGACTGGAGCGGCTATTATCTCCTCATTCCCAAATTAAATTATCTTATCATTCCTATTTAATCTAGTTGGAATATTTTGCTAAATATTTTGACTGTGTCTTTTTTGTTGTAAATTGGAGTGTGAATTTTCACTTTTATTGCATCTTTTTCCTTAAAGATTAGATTTCCTTTAATGAATTCTTGTTTGTCTAGTCTGATGTGAAATCTGGAATCCACTGTTCTTTCTTCTATCTCTCCAATCAACTCCTTTATCTGATCATTTGATAATGACTCAACTAATTTTTCAACAAACTTTTGAGCCTGATTTTTTTCAATTTTGGCATTTAGTATTGTTATTGGATTTTCAAAATGGCCAGTAGTCTGATTAACTGTAAAATCTCCTTTTAACTCAAATATTTCTTCAAAAGACTTTAAGAATTTTGAAATATCTTCTGTAGCGTGTATTATTACATCAATTGTAACTTCTAATTTGTCAACCATTATCTGTAAGAATACGTTGTTGTTTAGGCTTCAAGTAATGCTATTTCTTTTTCTGCGGTTCTGATAAGCTTAACTTTCTCAAGACCCACATGTCTTACTCTGATAACTTTCTTAAATGCAGCCATTATGTCTGAATTAATTTTACTGTAACATGTAGCCTGAACAAATTGGTCAACTGTCATTTGAGGTACTGTATTGTTAATTACATCTCTTGCAATCAATCGTAATGCGTGTTTTCTAGACGTGTTAAGTTGTCTATGTGTAAGTGCAAGTACTTTGATTCTAAAGACATATCCGTCTTTAGTTTTGATATCTATGATAAAGTTTATTCTAGATGAACCGCGTCTAATTAAACTACGTAAAAATTCTTTGGAATACTCGTATCTCTTAAAAATTGTAGTAGCTTTATCGCCTTCTACTTTGTTAATTTGAAAGTACATTTTGTATTGATGCTGCGATGGATCTCCTTTTAGAATATCGTATAGAGTTACTTCTAAAACTCTACCTAGTGCATTTTCATCATCAGTAATTGGAACGTATGCAATTGGAACATTGTTAAACGAATCTGGAGCGCTAACTGTTACCCATTTCTTTTCTCGCCATTTGTCCTTTACTCGTCCTTTTCTACGTGCCAATTATTAACGACCTTTGAATCCAAAATATAAGGGTATGCGACTAGATTATGTTTTTGCCCATGTATTTTTGTAAAACTTTTGGAACAACAATATGACCGTCTTTAGTTTGAAAATTTTCCATTATTGAAACCAAAACACGTGATGTGGCAACTAATGTACTGTTTAATGTGTGCAAGTATTGTGTTTCCTCATTTGTCTTTTCTCTAAATCTGATCTTTAGTCTTCTTGCCTGATAATCTAAACAATTTGAACAGGAAACAATTTCTCTGTATGTGTTTTGTCCTGCCATCCACGCCTCTATGTCATATGTTTTTGCAGAAACTTTTCCCATATCCCCAGATGATAGAAGCATTACTTTGTATGGAATTTCTAAATTTTGGTAGAAATCTTCAGCAACTGATAACATTCTTTCATGTTCTTTCCAAGATTCCTCCGGACGTGCAAAAACAAATTGTTCAATTTTGTCAAATTGATGTACTCTGAAAATTCCTTTTTGATCCCTACCGTGCGCACCTGCCTCTTTTCTAAAACATGGACTTACACCAGCATACCTTAACGGAAGATCTTTCCCTTCTATTATTTCATCAGAGTGCATAGCAGCAATTGCATGTTCTGATGTTCCTATCATGTAGAGATCTTCATTCTCAATTTTGTATATCACTTCTTCAAAATCATCAGCTATTACTGCCCCCTCCATAGATTTGCGATTGATCATATATGGCGGCTGAGCTAAAGAATAGTTTTTTTCTGCAAGAAAATCCAATGCATAGTGAATAAGAGATTGATTTAGTCGTACAAGATCATTTTTTAGATAATAAAATCTTGCACCTGCAACTTTGGCGGCTCTTTCAAGATCAACTAAATCCAAGTTTTCAGAAATATCTATGTGATCATTTATCTTAAAATCAAATTCAGGAATTTTACCCCATTTTTTTATTTCCCTATTAGCAGTTTCATCTTTTCCAACAGGCACCGACTCATGAATCAAATTTGGAATAGTTAGCGCTAACCTTGAATACTTTTTTTCAATTTCTTCTTGTAATGCTTCTAGTTTTGTAAGTTCTTCTGAAATATTTTTCATTTCAGCTAAAATAGATGATGTGTCTTCACCGGATTTCTTTTTTTGAGAAATTGTTGATGCTATTTGATTTTTCTTTTTTCTCAACTCATCAGTTTTTAATATGAATTCTCTTCTCTTTTGATCTGAATCTGTCAATTCATCAAAATTAAATTCAACTGATCTTGCTTTGAGCATATCTCTGATGATTTGAGGTTTTTCTTTGATTATTTTTGGATCTAACATTATTCAATCACCTTTAATGCAACCTGAACATGTTCTAAAACTTCATCGATAGTACTAATCAATTTTTTCATGTTTTCCTTACTCTCAAAATTAAAAACAAGTTTGTTATCAATATTTTCAACATAAAGACTCAATCCTTCTGGGAAATTTACATTGTCAGGTTCCAGTGCTCTTTTTACAGTCTCTGCCTTTTCTTTTGAAAGATTATTGAGAATTACCTGTACTTGACATGTTAACGACATTTACTTCTAAATAATCTAGAAATCCATCTAATTTGTCTTTAGTTATTTTTGCGCCAGCTGCTGCATTATGACCCCCACCTACACCATCAAACTTCTCAGCACCTGTTCTCATTAATTCGCTTAAATTAATCTCTGATTTACATCCAAATGATTTTCTTGATGAGAATTTGATGGTATTTTCTTCTCCACCTGTTCTCAAAATTACAATTTTTCCGGCATTTTTTGGTGAACCTGCAATTAATGATGAAATTGTACCTGTCATCATTTCTGGAACAATTCCTTCTCCATTTACCATGACACATGTCTTACTTTCTGAAACCCGCCATCTCTCGTTTGTTAGAACATTCATGTATTCCCTAATCATTTTTCTATAGTCTGTAAGTATTGTTTCACCTTCTCTTAGGATCTTGTTTCTGTCTCCCATGCAAACTGCAATTCCGACTCCTGATCTGCCTATTCTTCCACACGAATTGAGCATTGTTGAAAATTCTCTACCGTCCCTCAAAAAGCTCCTTTTGTCCTCTCTTGGAAATGTGTAGGTGTATCCAATTAATTCAGACATTATCTCAGTTGCATTCTTTCCCGAAGTGAATTTTGAAATAGTTTCGATGACTGATCTTTTTTCTTCATCATTTAGCTCTGCTGGTACTCTCCACCTACCTCCATCCTTTAGTTGAATTCCAGAAGAATTCAAAAGTGAAAGACATGCATCTCTATTCCAAGTTAGACCTTCGATAAATGGTTGTGATGTAAATGCCAGAGCATCTGGAAGTGGTCTTGTCTCTCTTCCAACTAATAGTAAATCCAGATCAATATCGACTAGTCCCTCTTCTTTTGCAGTATTGGCAATCTCATAATTTTTTCCAATGAATGATTTTCTTTCACCCTGATCTTGTCTGTCTCCTAAAGCTGAAACAACAGCTATTGCAGACAAGTCCGAATTTTTATCATCTAATGCCATTGCTGCAAGATATGCCATCCCTCCTGCACAAATTTCAGTGCCACCATCAATACCATACTTCCAAGCATTGATGACTTTTTGATTATCCTGTTCTTTTTCTGATATCTGGTGATGATCTAATACAACCCAATTTTCTCCTAGTGATTCATCTAAATTATTTGCGAAACCTCCCGCAAGATCTGTAATTACATGAAAATCTCTTGAATCTTTTTTTAGAGAATCAATTACTTTTTTACTAAATTCTTTGGAAGTTCTCACCGTACATCTTGCACCTGCTCTGATGAGGGCTTTTGTGATAATACTGCCTGATGTTAATCCATCACAATCAATATGAGTTGTAACTGAAATTGATTTTTTAGATTTTATACAATCTGAAATCTTATCTTTGAAAAACGAAAGAGACTCATCAAGCGTTTTTGTCATTACTCTAATTGAGCAACTACGGATTTATATTTCCAGTTTTTAGGAATGCGATCTATTCTTTTGTAGTACACTGACAGTCTGTGCACTTTGGCCTCAATTAACTCAAGGGATCTGACATTTCTGTTATCTCCTTTGTTTGTCTTTAGGTGTTTTTGAAGACCTACTGCTTTTTTTACGATATTATCTAGATCTTCTGGCATTTCTGCTTGAAGATTATTTTCTTGTAATATCTTTCCAATGCTTTTCTTAGTTATTGGTTTAATGAGTGGAATTGAATGTTGATCTCTGAGTTTTAGTCCAATTTGACTTGGTGTTAGTCCATCTTTAGAATATTTTACAACCAATTCTTCTATTTCTTTGGTACTAAGAGTAATCCATGATGGAACACGAAGTGTAGCTGGTCTAATGGTGTGTGATTTTCCATGTCTGTGTGTGTGTAATCGTCCCATAACGTGGCTGACTTTAGAACAAAATTAAACGTTACTTATTCCGGATCTCGTACATAACATCTGCATTTTGGGGTTTAGAATAAAAGTTAAATATGTACATTATCATCACAACGAACAGGTAAACCGTATGAATAAAACAATACTTCTAGCAGCATCCTTAATCGCTGTATTTACCATTGGTTACTATGCAGAAAATGTAGTTGCATTTGCGCAATACATGGGTAACGTTGGTTCCCAAGGAGAAACCGGACAATACACCTTAGAAGAAGCACTAGAGATTCAAGCAAGAAGAATCGAAGCAGCAAAAGCTAATCCAGCATCTGGATCAGGTACACCTTATCTTGATGCAAACGGTGTAGTCGGTGCATCTGTAATTGCAGCTGCAGTCTTTGGTGGTATCGCAGGAGCTTTCTTCATTAGAGGAAGATCTGGCAAATACGCAGCAATGGGACGAGGATAAACAAACCTTCTTTTTCTCTTATTTTATTTGATAGTCTTTAGTGGATACTGATCTCGTACTTTTTGATAATAAAAGAAATGTATATATCGCACAAATAGAGCCAAAATATACAATGACTCCTATAGTAGGAACTTTCCTAAGCATCCTGTCTTCACTTACAGGTCAGTTAGGACCAAACTATGACCCATTATTCTATGATGTAATGATTTACATCTTTGGAACCATGATGTTCTCGATATTCCTTCTTGGAATTATCTCATTCTGGTTACGTGTACACGGATGGGCTTACAAAGACAACCGTGAGAGATGGGTCGATGAATTGGATAGACACTTTGAAAGAGAAGGTATCGGTCTAATTCCAGACAACGGTAAATACTGGTAAACTTACTCCCTTTCCTCTTTTCATTATTTTTAAAATTTTGAGTGAATCTATTTTGTTAAAATCCAGATCATTCTAAAATTATCTAGTCTGAACTGTACTCGGGATTATTTCTCAATCTATTACTTAGTTTTGAGGTAGGAAATCCTTGTCTTTTGCCTCATCATATGCCTTTGAGGTAAATACTGCTTTGTAGTGATATCCCTCCTGTAACGGTGTATTGATGAAGTTCTCTGATTCTCTACCGTTGACATACATCTTTGATTTTGTTTGATCCATATCCCTTAGAGGAAAATCCCAAATCCACAAAAAGTGCCCTATCTCAAATGGATACTCTTCTACCCATTCTGCATAGATAGTTCCATCATCTGTTAAAGTGTAAAGTGAACGTTGACATTTCCCATCATTGTTAAATCCAATTTTTGCAGGAATCTCTGCTTTCTCGTTATCTACAATCAATTCCAAAGTTGCCTTAATTTTGTATGGTGTATTTTTATCATTAATGCAAACTTTTAGAGGATTATCCATGTTGGCTAATTGTTGAACAAATGTACTTGCAGCTGCAACTGATATCCCTATAACTGCCGTAATTATCAAAAATCTTAAAGTCTTCTTTCTCTTGTATGGATCTCCCATACCAGGCCATTTCATATGATAATTTTTTGAGGATTACTTAAAGTTCTTTCTGTTACTGGTCCATTATCTCAATAATATCAAATTGGTCTTGGTGATCAGCAAGAAAATAAGTTATCTCATCAGAATCAATTTCAAGCCATTCTGATTCCCCGCAATACGGTAAATAATCTTCAACAAACAGATCCTCTGGTCCTGTCATTCTTACAATCATCTTTTCTTTTTTTGGAATAATTCCAAATGGTAATTTGAGTACTTTTCCCCTTTTTTGATTTTGTATGTTTATCTTGTAGATATCATTACGAAATTCAACATCTCCAAAAAAATAACTTTGGAAAATATCTATTTTTATTATTTTAAAACTTAACATAATCTTTCTGGTTTTTTCTTGCAGATAAAACTTGATTAATTATCTATGGTAATTCCTTACGTAAACCGTATATGATATTTAGAAAATGAAAAGGAAAAGTTGGGTAGTTTAGATAACTTGCCAGGGTCGTGTTGCAAACGTGATTACATAACCTACACCAATAATGATTGATTGGTATGCGATGTTGGTATATGGAATT
>SCUP01000030.1 GCA_004297665.1 Nitrosarchaeum sp.
AATACTCATGTCCTTCATGTGAAAAACTCAAGACACAAAATTTGTGTTTTGCAATACCAGAATGTGATAATATCATAAATCCACTTCAATTTGGAAAAAAGAGAATATAATGCAAGAAAACGATATAAAATTTCTAGAAGATTCTTTTAAGAAATACTATTTTGAGCATTTTGATCTTATCCATGTACCAAATAGAACTTCTGAGCGAGAATTTGGATTCCAAAAATTCAATTCTGGTATGACAAGACATATCTCAATTAAAGATGATAAAGAATTACATCTTTTACTGATGCAAAACATTCCATCTGATGTTTATTGTTCTAATGCATGTTATTCTTTTCCAAATTTACCTATGAATGAAAAAGATTGGAAAGAAGCAGATCTAATTTTTGATATTGATGCCAAAGATCTAAATCTAGAATGTAGAAAAAATCATACAATTTTCAAATGTAATGAATGCAATGAAATATCTACTAACAGTACTAACTGTAGTAAGTGTAATTCTATAAAATTAGAAAAAAAATCACTTACATGTAAAAATTGCATTGATGCATCCAAAAACGAAGTATTAAAACTATCAAAAATTCTAACTGAAGACTTGGATGTTCAACAAAATAACATCCATGTTTATTTTTCTGGCAATGAAGGATTTCATGTGTATGTATATGATTCACAATTCCAACAACTAGGTTCACGAGAAAGATCAGAGTTAACAGATTACATCATGTTTAATGGAGCAATTCCAGAAACTTTTGGAATGAAAAAATTCAAACCCAATCGCTCATCATTTCCAGATTTTGAAGAAAAAGGATGGAGAGGAAGATTTTCAAAAGAAGTATATGGCTCAAAATCCAAACGCTCAAAAATAATCTCAGAACTAATTATTAATGGATATTCTTCTTTTCAAAAAACTCTAGAAGATATCTCTGATAAGATTGGAGCTAAAATTGATCCTAACGTAACAATGGATATTCATAGGATATTCAGGCTTCCAGGATCACTAAACAGTAAAAGTGGTTTGACAAAAATTCTCTGCAATGATCTACCAAAATTTAATCCATACACAGAAGCTTCATTTCTTGATGAAAATTCAGTAGAAATAACAGCTAACTGTCCCATTGAATTTAAGCTAAAAAATAGAAAATTTGGTCCGTACTTTAATGAAAAAGTGTCTATTCCAACATATGCTGCAGTATACATGATTTGCAAAAAATTGGCAACAATTTCTTAATTTTTTTTGAATCAGGTCTATTAACCAACGATGTCAAAATCAGAGTAAAATAATTTCAAAAACAATGCCAAATTTCGAATTTTTGCTGGTAAGACATTAATTTACCGAGTCACAAGAAACGTTGATTTTGTATAGCGCCTCCACTGATAAGCAAGCTCCACCTCCTGACGCAGGAAAATTTGTCAGATTAATCATAGTTGCCATAATTGCTGTTGCAATATTGGCAGTTGCTGGAAATCAGGCTGTAATTTTATCAATGAATTTTACCGAATTTGGGGAACAATTTAGCAAACCACTGTATTATTCTCTGGTTTCAACTATAATACTTTCAGCAATTGCTCTGGTACGAGTAAACATCATTGGAAGATCATCTATCTTTTGGTATGGACTTCATACCGCTATTGGGTTTATCGGAAAAAGTACCCAACAACCAATTTCAAATAGCATTCCAAGCTTTAAGGATTACAAGCTTAGCACATTACAATTTGTAATTTGGCAAATTACAAAGATTTTGCTCTTTGGAGCATTTTTTGTAAATATTATGTTTGGATTTGCAGCAATATCTTTTATTGATGGAAATAATCTAGGTTTAGAAAATTTATCCAACATATTTTCTTTACCGTTTGTAACACCAACTGATCCTAACTATGCAGTTGAACAAGTTGTTCCAATGATTCCAGCACTAGTAATTCTTTTACCTCCAGTTCTTGCAGCAATTGGACTTCGTTTAGTTTTGTATGTTGGTATTCATAAAATTATTAATATCGTCACTTCTTATCTTCAAGATTCAAAAAGTGGAAAACCAAGATATCTCAACTATGTTTCAACTATAGAAACCATAATTGGTGTAGGTGTACTCTGGTTAGGTTTTAATCTATTTTTTACTGATCAGATTGATTACAATACAAGATATATCGTTGGGGGGACACTTGTAATTGGATTTGCTCTTTTAGCCTTTTCAATTGTAGACAGAATAAGAGCACGTGTTCTCACTCATATGTTTAAAAGAGATGTATACATTAGAATTCTAACAGTTCTTGCAATTGCAGTTATTATCGGAGGATTG
Source organism: Nitrosarchaeum sp. (assembly GCA_004297665.1). GTDB lineage: Archaea > Thermoproteota > Nitrososphaeria > Nitrososphaerales > Nitrosopumilaceae > Nitrosarchaeum. The sequence goes on from SCUP01000030.1 coordinate 2,298, forward strand.
GTAACTGTCAATAATAGTATTGCAGATGCAAAAAAAATTGAATATCTGGGGCCTTACACTGCTCAGCAAATTGGTGTCAATCGTTACATTGGTCAACTAGATGATATCAAAGAAAACACTCATGAGGTACAATTGCAATCTGTTTCGCCAAATAATATAAAAAATTATGTAAATAAAAACAGCGATGTACTTGATGTAGTTAGAGTGTGGGATTGGGAAGCAGCATTTGCTAAATTAAAACCGGAAATTGGTTTGATTCCAAACGTAGATTTTGAAGACAATGATATTCTTCGTTTTAACAATACGTTATACTGGACTGCCTCAATGAAGCCCGTACTACCTTCTTCAGTTAGTCTTGAAAATAGATGGTATAACGAACATCTTGTATATACTCATGTTCCAAATGGATTCCTCACACTTGAGGCTACAGATGGTCAAATTGTAGATAGTGGTGAATTCTTTAAACAACGAGAAATCTATTATGGCGAAGGAGGTCTCTTTGAGCAAACTTGGTCAGCATATCCAAACTCCAGAGGATCTACTAGTGCAGAACTAGGAGGAGTATCTTATAATGGCCAAGGAGGATTAGATGTATCTCCACCACTTAGCTGGACTTTTGAACCAAACTTTTTACTTTCATTTCCTGCAGAATCAGTCCACGTAATGCGATACAAAGATGTTCATGACAGAATGAAAACTTTGTATCCTTACTTTCTATATGATGTATTTGGCAAAGAATTAGATTCTATTCCAGTAACCGATGGAAAAAATTCTTACTGGATGATGCCTTTGATAATTGGATTTGATACTCATGATGTGCCATGGTCTTCTGGAAATCCATATCTTCGATTAGTAGGATTTGCTCTAATTGATAGTTATGATGGTAATATTCAACTATTGAAAACAGGCGATGATTTCTTTACTGAAATGTTTGTTAGTCAATACTCTGATCAGTTCAAACCAATACCTGCTTGGCTTGAAGAACAAATACGATATCCAGTTGAATTGTTTAACTGGAAAACAGAAATG
>SCUP01000238.1 GCA_004297665.1 Nitrosarchaeum sp.
ATTGCGCCTCCTCCAATGTAACCACCGCCCCAAACCCAGTGTGCAACTGGATCGTAAACGAAGGTAGCCCATAGGAGAATGAAGATTATTAATGCGCTGAACTTAATTCTGTCAATTAATCCACCAATGATTAAAGCTGGTGTAATAATTGCGAATGTTGCCTGGAACATTGCGAATAATTGGTGAGGTATAGTATTAGGCCAACCCTGACCACAAACGTCTCCCTCTACCATTGCATTCATTTGGTAAGCCCCTGACCATGTATCTGCACATGGACCTGGTGAACCTAATGGTGCATAATGAGAGACGTCATTGAAGCCAGCATATTGAAGTGAGCCCATGAACATGTTTGCATCACTATCAATTGGACCAAATGCTAGAGAATATCCCCATAGAACCCATTGTACTGATATCAGACCCATAATAATTAGGGTCATACCTAGTACGTTGACGGCGTTCTTTGATCTGGATAAACCAGCATAAAAGAAGCCGACTCCTGGTGTCATGAGAAGTACCATTGAAGTAGCTGAGAGCATCCATGCTGTATCACCTGTATCAATTTTACAGGGCAACATGGCACCGTCGCCACTATCGTACCAACATTCTTTAGGATTACCAGTGTAAATTCCACTAGTTCCTGCAACGTATCCGTCCATACCATCATTAACATTTTGTGCAAATGCTTGTGACATTGCACCTATTGCTGTAATGGCTACTGCGGCCACAAGTAATAGAGCATACTTGTGGTTCCTAGAATTCATTAAATTAATCGAAGTTGGAAATTATTTAAGGGTTAAAGATGCAAAAATTTGTAAAAATGTAAATTATTATATTTTAGGTTATTCTGATATTAACATAGAAAATGAAAATAATGTCATGTGGTGATTAAATGAAGAAAGGATCAAATACAAAACTCTCCATTTTTGATACATTTAAGATAAAAGGAGAACTTACAGGAGAAGCTAATAGACAACGAGCAATTATTACAATATTGGCCAGTAATGCTAATCCAGCAGAAAGAACAAGAACAGGGATTTCTCAAAGTATTGCAAAGAGACATGGCATTGCATGGAAAAATATCTATTCTGGAATTTTTCGAGATCTAGATGAAATTTTGATTCCTTTGGAAATTGCTGAAGAAGGTGGGAGATTACCTCTAAAACGCGGTCCAAAAGCCCTTCAAGAAAAGGGAATTCCATATTATCATTTAACAAAAAAAGGAGTACTTGTTGCGTTATCGATAAGCGAGGTCAAAAATAGAGAAAAGTTACTTGAAAAGATTTTTTCACAATCAGATTCAAAGGAAAAAGAGTATGAGAGAATCATTAAAAGTCTATCAGAGACCAGTCCAAATTTCATATATTCTATTTTTCAAAAATATGTCAAGGCATTTTGTGATAATAAAATCAAAGATTTACTCCCATTTGATCTCTCAAAACTTAAGGATATTTCTGACGAGTCTTTAATAATTCAAAAGGAGATTTTGGAGGCTTTTTTAAAACTATCAAAGCAAGATAAGGAAGAAGCAATTAGATTTCTCAATGAAATTACTTAAAATATCATGTTTTTAGAAAAGAACGCCAAACATTAAAATCGGTTATCTATTGAGATTTATCTAAATGGGTGGATCAAAAAACGTCTATGCCTCTGTAAAATCATATAGTAAACGAGGTAAATTATTAAAAAGAGCTGATTTTCAAACATTAGCAGAATCAAGGGATCTTGATGAATTAATGACCAGGATCAAAAATACAATTTATGGTGATTCTATAATAGAGGTACAAAAACCATATACATCACAGGGTATTGAATCGGCTCTAAGAAGTCATCTAGCAGATACACATTATTCCATTGCAAAATCAGTGGGTAATTCTGGTGTTTTAGACGCATATTATATGAAATTCATTGTTTCTAATTTGAAAACAATTCTGAAAGGAAAAATATTAGGAAAGTCACAAGAAGAAATTGAAACTCACGTAAATCTTCATGCTGAGGAATTAATCAAACAAAGAGATATTGTCATCAAGGCATTAGTTGCAAAAGATCTTGAAGAAGCAGTTGCAAGCTTGAGTTCAGTAGAGTTTAGCGAGGAGATCATAAAGGCTGTAGCATTATACAATGATAAAAAAAATCTACAAATTTTTGATACATATTTTGATAAAATTTTATATCAACATTTAGCTAGTTCAATGAAAAGTTATGCAGACAATGATGCAACCAAAGTGGTTGGAATGGATGTTGATTTTTACAATATTCTAAGTGTAATTAGAGGAAAATTCTGGGGATTGCAAGAAGATCAAATTCAAGACTTGATTGTTTTCCAAACTCCAACTGCCAAAGATCTACTTGGAAAAATGATAGCAGCTCCAACAATAAGAGATGCATTCAATGAATTATCCAATACAAAATACAAAAACTTGATTCCTCAGACTGAAAATGAATTAGATGCAATTGCTGAATTTGAAAGAGCCTTTGAAATGGCAATTTATCAAACAGCATTAAGATCTTTTACGAAAATGTTTAGCTTTGCAACAATTGTAGGGATTACTAAATTAACTTCATTTGAAGTCAGAAATTTGGCAGCCATTGCATTTGCAGTTGAACAAAAAATACCAACAGAGATCACCATGTCAAAGTTAATTCTGGAAGAATAAAATTCTAAAAAATGATCAAAATTCCAAAGAAAAAAACTAAAACTTCTACAGAGATTGTGACTAGGACAATTTGGGTTAGCACATTTTTGGCCATGATTCTATCATTACCTCCATTGGGATTATTTCTTGGAATCTATTTTCTAACAGGAAATCTCATAATAGGTGCAATTGTAGGTTTTGGAACCCATTTTGTCATATTAATATTTTCAAGTAAAATTTCAAAATTTCTGATTAATATTATGAGTTAGTCTATAAGGATGGATTGTTAAGTGATTTATCATGATGGGCGATAGAGATTTTCGAAGTATAGTAAAAAATGCAGTAGACTCTATTGGAAGGGAATTAGAAATTGAAATTGATGCAAAGGACATCAAAACTATTCATCTCAAAGAAGTGGTTCAATGTCTAAGACGCTCATATTATGATAGAGTAGATTCCAAAGAAGTTGAAAGGAGAGGTTTCAATGATCTTCTTTCTGGTATGCTTCGAAAATTACAATATGGTAGCAACCCAAAAGAATTTGCAATTGACGATATCAAACTAAAAGGACAGGCAGATATGATGGTAGATGGTTCCATTATTTTATTTAGACCTGCTAATACTAGTATAGAAACGCCTCTAGCAAATGATCTGCTTTACCTTAATGCTTGCATGTGGATTTATGATAAAACAGATGGGATCATTATTTACATTACTGGAAATAAAGAAGAAATTATGTTTTCACTAACGCGAGATAAAAAAATGTTTGAAGAAGTCATTAGAAGAGTCAGAGTCCTAAGTGATCTTCTTAAAGAACAAAAAACACCAATTTTAGAGCCGTCTAATGATTGCACTGATTGTCAATACTATCAAAGATGCTTTATCACAAAGAAAAATACCAAACAGGTATCATTATCTGAAATGTTAGGTCTA
>SCUP01000031.1 GCA_004297665.1 Nitrosarchaeum sp.
AACTGAAATTTTTTCCACATTAAAAATCTCTCAAATTAAATAAAATACCTTACTACTCGAACTTTCTAGCCAAGATATTTCCATCAAAATCAAATAAAATGACATCTAATGTGACTTTTTCTTCTGAATGTTTTCTCATATGTCTATATGTCTCACTGCATATTTCCTCAAAGAATCCTTTAACATTATTTTCTATAATTATTTCAGATACATGTCTGGCAGTGTTTGCCTTCTTTATGCTCTCAATTGTTATTTCATTCGCATTACATTTCTTAGCTAATTCTGCCAAGAAATTCATATCTACCTTAGAGCCTTTGACATGTGTTTGTTTTACACCTGCAGCCATTTTGGCCAATTTACCAATAAATCCTACAACATATGCTTTTTTGATCTCTTTTCTTGCACATTGTTGTATTGTATATCCAGAAAAATCTCCCATCTGTACAAAACAATGTTCTGGCAAATCTACAATTTTTTTTGCAAAATCTTCACTTCTCCCACCAGTTGTAAGAACAACAGTATCATTTCCCATTGCAATTGCTACATCAATATTTTGTCTAATTGATGCTGCATATGATGCAGTTGAAAATGGTATTACAATACCACTTGTTCCTAAAATTGAAATTCCATTTAAAATACCAATTCTTGGATTATCTGTTTTAGGACCTAATTCTTTTCCTTTTGGAACAGAAATTATGACTTTGATTCCTTTTTTTATAAGATATTTGTCTATAATTTCTCTTAGATTTTCATTAATCATTTTTTTTGGAACTGGATTGATTGCAGCTTTGTTTAATTCAAGACCTAATCCAGGTTTAGTAACTATTCCTACTCCTTCACCACCATCAATTTCAATTTCATTAATCTTATCTGTAAATGATAACTCTACTACTATCTCTGCACCATGAGTGACATCTGGATCATCTCCACCATCTTTAATTACAGTACACTTGGCTCCATTTTTATCAAATTGGCATAAATGAATTGGAATTTTAATAAAATTACCTTTAGGCAATTTAACATCTACATTTTCAATTTTTGTTTGATTAATTATGGATAGTAATGCAGCTCTGGCAGCTGCTGTTGCAGAAGTACCAGTAGTATACCCAGTCCTTAGTTTTTCTTTTTTTATTTCTTCCACACTAATCATGCCTATTTTGACGTATTAACTCTTCTTTGATATATTTTGGATTGAGATTTTGAGACTAGAATTCTGTCTTGAAATTCTAAACATATCTATCATTATTTCCTTAGAATATATTTAAAATAAAAACTACAGCAGTAGATGGTAAAAGATATGCAAGTTGTTGTGACTGGCGCTAGTGGGTTTGTAGCAAAAAATGTTAGAAAATATCTCTCAGATAACAATGTAAAATTAATATCAATTTCAAGAAAAAATTTTAAAAAATTTAAAAATGAAACAAAAATTATTACAAAAAACTATGATGAAAAAACTATTTTGCCGAAACTTAAAAACTCTAATGCATTAATTCATTTAGTTGGGATTGGAAAACAAACAATTGATAATGATTACAATCTTATCAATACTGATTTTACAAAAAAAATAATTAATTTATGTAAAAAATCAAAAATAAAAAAAATTATTTATACAAGTGGGTTAGGAGTCTCAAAAAATACCACTCTTGGATATTTTATTTCAAAATATAAAGCGGAAAGACAGATAATTGATTCTAACTTAGATTATACCATTTTTCGACCGTCTTATATTGTTGGTAAGGATGATCTTTTTACAAAATATCTTAAAAAACAAATCAAAACAGGCCAAATTCAAATTCCTGGATCTGGTAATTACTCTATTCAACCTATTTACATAGATGATGTTTCTCAAATTATTTTCAACGCTATATATAAAAATAAATTCAGGAAAAAAATTTTGGATCTTGTAGGTTCAGAATCAATTACTTTTGAAAAATATGTTAAAGAATTTTCTATTGGGACAAATACTAAAATTAAAAAAGTTAATCTTGAAACCGTTTATCATGAAGCTATCTCTAATCCTAATAGTAACTTTGGAGTAGATGATCTAAATCTCTTAATTGGTGATTTTAAGGGTGATTATAAAAAATTAAAAATTATTTCTGGAATAAAATTCTCTTCTATACGAAAACTTCTAAAGTCCGGCAGCCTTCTTTAATACATCTGCTTTATCTGTTTTTTCCCAAGTGAATTCAGGCTCATTTCTTCCAAAATGCCCATATGCAGCTGTTTTTCTGTAAATTGGTCTTTTCAAGTCCAGTTGTGAAATAATTCCTGATGGTTTCATGTTAAAATTCTTTCTAACTAATTCTTCGATTTCTTTTTCTGGAATCTTACTAGAACCAAATGTATTAACATACAATGAAACTGGTTCAGCAACTCCTATGGCATATGCTAATTGGACTTCACATCTTTCAGCCAAACCTGCAGCTACAATATTTTTGGCAATATATCTACACATG
>SCUP01000239.1 GCA_004297665.1 Nitrosarchaeum sp.
CCAACTAATTTCTCGTGGCTAATTGAGGACAAACTAGCAGGTTCGGGAATGCCCACAAGTTTTGATGAACTAGATTGGATTCTAAAACAAGGTGTTACATCAATTGTAACTATGACTGAAAATGCATTACCTGAAAAATGGGTAAGTGATATTGGTTACTTACATGTACCCACACCAGATCTCACTGCTCCAGATATGGATAAAATAGACACTGCAGTTGACTTTATTCATAAAAAAATTTCTAATGATCAAGCTGTAATGGTTCATTGTGCAGCTGGAATGGGAAGAGCAGGAACTATACTAGCTTGCTACTTAGTGAAATATCAAAAATATTCTGCAAAAGACGCAATTAAAAAAGTTAGAAAAGAAAGACCAGGTTCAATTCAATCTGAGATACAGGAATTAGCTATTACTTTTTATGAAAAACATGCAAGTCAATAACTTACATAAACTGTGATACTAGTTTTCCATCCACAATCTTAATCTTTAGTATTTTATTTTCTTGAAATACTAGAGTCATTCCACCATCAGAATCAGGATCTTCAACCTTTACTAGTTCTATCATTTTAATTTGTTCGAATTTGTCCATATATTTTCACTTATTCTGGAATTGATATGGCATCTATTTTTCCATCAACTGCTTTAATGAACAAAAATCTGTTATCTTTAAAGATAAATGTAATTCCTCCTTCCTTATCTGGTTCTTCAACTTCAAGTATTGGTTGTCCTAACAGACCATCATATTTTGCCATATTGATTAACTCAAAAAGTTCCTTATATCCCTAATTGATCGTGATCTCAATTTCCTTAGAGTTATTTTTAACATTTCCTGGTTCTGTATAGTCATGTTTTTGCCAAGAAGCAAAGATATCAGCGCCAATCTTATGCTTACCTTTTCCTAAATCTGATGCCTTGAAGACAATTTTTTCATTAAAATCAAATAATTCCTGTCTTACTTCGTCTTCAGATAATCGAATAAATGGCTCAAAGTTTTTGGCTACTTGAACCCAAATCCTTCTATCTTTATGCGGATTAACTAATTTGGGGTTTCTTGTCCAGAAAATTGCTGCCTTTCTATAGGTATCAATAGGTTTACCAATCTCTTTTTTCCTAATTCCACCGGAAATCAATTTTATACCATATTTCATTTTAAATGATACATCATTATTGTTATATGCCTTAGTCCAATTTGCCTCATTGAACGCATCTCGTAGTCCTCCTTCCACTTTAAAACTGACATTAACTTCTATAGTATCATTTAATGCGTATTCATCCTTGTTTTTTACCATTCCAATATCTGAAATCCTACTTTCTACCATTCTAATCGCTCATAATGATTTATATCCACAATAAGTGCTTTTTCCGAATACATGAATGCTCAAGTTATCAGTTCAGAACCTAAGGAAATTAGCCTTTCTATCACGGAAACTGATATAGGAATTTTATACATAATTCAACATGAGCTTCTAAAGGAATCAAATATCGACTTTGCAGGTGTTATAGTAAAACATCCTCTTACTAATGAGTGCTGGATGCGAATAAATTCAAACACTAAACCAATGCAAGAAATCAGAAAAGCAACAGACTCAGCAATAAAAATGGCTAATGAATTTAAACAATTATTTAATTCTAAAATTAAGGTAAATTAGATGAAATTTTGCCCCAGTTGTGAGGTTAAATTAAAAAAAGGTGATTCTGGTCTTCAATGTCCAAAATGTGATTATGTTGAGGGAAAAGAAACAAATCAAACAAAGAAGATAATTCAAGAACATGAATCACAATTCAATGTATTAGCTGAAAACGAAACAGTGGAGACATTACCTACGATCAAAATTGAATGTGAAAAATGTGGTAATGATGAAGCAGTTTGGTGGATGTTACAAACTCGAAGTGCAGATGAACCTACAACTCAATTCTATCGATGTTCAAAATGTAGATACACTTGGCGTAATTACGCATAACGTTTAACTGGAACATAAAACTCAAAAGAATTAGTTTGAATTTCGAAGCAAAAACAAGTGGTTCAGATGATTTAAAAGCTATCATCTCAGCTATATCCACACTTGTAGAGGAAGCTACTTTTGTTGCAACAGCAGAAGGAATTACTTTTAGAGGAATGGATCCTTCTCATGTAGCTCTAATTGATATATCTTGGCCCAACTCTGCATTTGAAAAATATGAATGTGATAGTGATATAAAATTTGGAGTTAGGATAGATGAATTTTCTAAACTTATCAAAAGAGCTGATAAAAAAGATAGTATAGAAATTAGTATTTCTGAACAAAACATGTTACTTGTAACAATTGGTAAAAATAAAAAATATAAAATGCGTTTAATTGAAAGCTCTGCAACTGATACACCGTTACCAAAAATTCCATATGACTCTAAAATCACTTTATCATCTTCTAGATTTGACAAAATTTTGGGAGATGTACAAGTTGTATCTGATTATCTGACTATTCATACATCTGATTCTAAAGCAGATTTTTCTGGAAAAGGTGATTCTGGTGAAGTTGTAATTGATCTTGAAAAGGATACAGATGAAATAGGCGAAATCTCTTCAAAAGAGGATAGTATTGGTACGTATAGTCTCGAATATCTTAATCCCGTAGTTAAAGCAGTAGGTACAACTGCAGGTCAAATTACATGCGAATTCTCTAGTGCAAAACCTCTAAGAATTGAATTCAAAGTAGCAAACATAGGCAGAATCCACTTTTATCTGGCTCCACGAGTAGAAAGTTAAAGCATTTAAAGATTAACTGATTCAGGTATTTTGAATTGAGACTAGTTCTAAAATATGGCGGAACATCAATTTCATCCGCTACAGATATTCAAGCCATTGCAAACTACGTCAATTTATTATCCAAACATAACGAAATAGTAATCGTTTGTTCTGCAATTAGCGGCACCACTGATGATCTAATAGAAATATCTCAGTCTATAAAAAAAGAAAACAAAAACAAGGCTGAACAACTGGCATTAAAAATTATTAATAGACATAAACAGCTTGCAAAACAAACAATCAAAAAATCAACAATTAGAAAAAAATTATTAGAAAAATTAGATATAGATTTTCAAGAACTTGTTGCATTAATTGAAGGCATGGTTCTATTAGGAGAAGTAACCCCTAGATCAATGGATTATTTAATTTCATTTGGCGAACGTCTTTCAATAAAATTAATTTCTTTTGCAATTAATGATATAGGTAAAAAATCAATATCTCTAACTGGTAAAGAAGTTGGAATTGTTACTGATTCAAATTTTGGAGAATCTAAACCATTAATGGATACTACAAGACTAAGAGTTTCTAAAACCATTGATTTTCAATTTTCCAAGAAAATAATTCCAGTAATAGGTGGATTTGCAGGGGCAGATCAACATGGACATGTAACTACATTTGGTAGAGGAGGTTCGGATTATACAGCAACAATTATCGGTTCTTGCATAAAGGCTGATGAAATCTGGTTAATGAGTGATATAGATGGATTAATGACAGCAGATCCAAAAATTGTTAAAAATGCCAAATTACTCAAAGAGGTTTCTTACATTGAAGCAATTGAAATGGCATTATTTGGAGCTAAACAAATTCACCCACGAACATTTGAGCCATTATTAGCAAAAAAAATTCCAATGAAGATAAGAAATTCCTTTAATGTAAAAAATGAAGGAACCTTAGTAACTGACTCTCCCTCAATATCTACTAAAAACACTGTCAAATGTGTGAGTAGTATTCGTCACAATGGACTAATCGATATTCGTGGAGGCAGTATGGTTGGTACACCTGGTACTGCTGCAAAAATCTTTGCAACTCTTGCTAAATCTGGTATTAATGTAATGATGATCTCCCAAAATCCATCTGAATCTAGTATTACTATTGTAGTCAAAAATACTGATCTAGACAAAGCAGTTAACGCATTAGAAATGGAACTTTTAGGAAAAATAATCAAAAAACTTGAAGTAACTACTGATGTTGCAATTATTGCGCTTATAGGTTTAGGCATGCGTGGTACAGTTGGTGTTGCATCCAAAGTCTTTGGAGCAATAGAGAAAAACAAAGTCAATGTTGCAATGATTACTCAAGGTTCATCTGAACTCAATCTTGCATTTGTTGTCAAAGATTCTGACTCTAATGTAGCAGTTCAGGCTCTACATGATGCATTTGAACTTGATAAAATTAACTAAAAATAAAATAATTTAAGGGAACAGTTTCAAAGATTTTCATTGAATCGATTAGTTATTATCTTAATTCTAGGTATTTTCACTACAGGAATTCTTACGGTTTCATTTATTTCTGATAATTTTGTTGATGCAAATTCTACAAAAAAAATTAATTTTACTAAAACAATAATTTCTTCTCAAGATCCAGGACAAGGCCACGAAAACCATCAATTAGCACTAATTCTATCCCCAAATGAAGGCACTCTTTATGATGGCTCAATGACATTTACTTCAAGCGAACCTGTAGAGATTGTTGTTTTACATGAAATAACTAGTAATGATGCTAAAGGACAACCAACATGGACTATTGATGGAAATACCATTTATGCAATATCCCTAATTGATCTTAAAACTAAATCTGGCTCCTTTGAATTTACAGGAGCTGCTCTGGCACTGCACTCTCTTAATTCAAAAGAGTTTACATCAACTGTCAGTGTTGATGGTTGGATTAGAGGACAACCAACCGAAATAATTACGCAAAAAATTGAAGTACAAAAAGAGCCATCACTACTATTATCACGAACAAATGTTGCTGCAATCATTCCAATGCATGAAGGACTCTATAACGGTAATTCAATTTTTTACATTATAACCGATTCTAGTCAGCAAGAATATGCTGAAATGATTACTAAAAATCAGGGTTGGAAAGTTGAGACTGCCCCTCCAATCAAAAACACACCAGAGAATACTTTGCAAAAAATATTTGTTTTTAAAAATGGTGTTAAAGGAGATGGAATATATGGACATCAAAAAGAAATTTTTTCTAGTACTCCATCTCAAGAATTAGAATACAGCGCACTAAATTCTGTCATTGAAGTTACATGGAAAAAAGGTCAAAATGCAAAAATTCTTGAATCCTCTGAAGAAATCATTAATGCAGAAGAAGATGGAAGAGTTGAATTTAATAAAACTGACATAGTAATCAATACTCCTCAAATAATCTGGCCTGATGGACAAATGTTAGTAAGAGATGATAAAGAAATCACCGATGATTTGACATTCAGCGGAGGTCAAATCACTGAAATTAACAAAGATGAGATGACAGTAACATTTGTTGCTCATCGCGGGTGGGGACCAGATGGAAAAACAATCTATTACATAGTAACTGATGCTACACCTTCTGGTCCAGCTGAAATGATGGGTGTTCCATTTTCACCCAGATCAGAAAATCTAATTACAAATTCCTCAGCAGTTGATCTATTTCAATTCCAAAATGGGATTAAAGGTTCAGGATCTTTGGGATTTCAACCAAGTATAGCTACAGTAACACCTGGCTCTGAAAATTATAGTCCTATATGGCGTATCTACATTATCGAATGGAATAATCCAGAAAATGCAAAAATTCTTGAAACAATATCTGATATTAACTCATTCAAAGCAAATGACCTAATTTCAGTCAGTTTAGCCCGTCCCATGAATAGTCATCACATAGTGAATAGTCCCTTCATAGATCCATTTCAATAAAAAATAAATCACTAAACGGATAAATTACTTGAAAGAAAATTTATTGTAAAATTGACTGGTAAACTCTACATTGTTGGTGTCGGTCCTGGACATCATGATCATATGACATTCAGAGCTAAAGAAGTAATTGAAGAAAGTGATACAATAGTTGGATATGAAACTTATGTCAATTTAGTACAAGATCTTATTGACGGTAAAACAGTTCATCGCTACGCAATGACGCAAGAAGTTGAACGTGCTCATCAATGTATTGATCTAGCAAAATCTGGAAAAATAGTCTCGCTTGTTTCAAGTGGTGATCCTGGAATTTATGGAATGGCAGGATTAATCTATGAAACACTTGCAGAATCAAATTGGAATCCTAAAGATGATTTACAAGTTGAAATAGTTCCTGGCGTTTCTGCTTTGAACTCATGTGCATCAATAATTGGTTCACCATTAATGACAGATTTTGCAGTCGTAAGTATGAGTGATTTATTAGTTCCATGGGAAATAATAACAAAAAGAGTTGAAGCTGCGGCACAAGGAGATTTTGTAATTGTGATATATAATCCAGCAAGCAAAAAAAGAATACATCAACTAGTAGATACAAGAAAAATTCTTCTAAAATATAGAAAACCTACAACTCCTGTGGCAATAATCAAAGGTGCATTCAGAGATTCACAAACAATTGTTATGACAGATTTAGAAAATCTTCCAAATCATTCTGATCAATTAGGAATGATTAGTACAGTAATTATCGGAAACTCATCGACTTATACTTACAAAGATTTAATGATCAATCCTAGGGGCTACAAATCAAAATATAATTTAGAAGAACAAACAAATCCAAATCTTAAAGTCTAATGACTTTTCTTAATTGCTTCAAATAATTCTTCGCTTAGATTCAACTTTTCACGAATTGGTGAAATCACCTTAACTAGATACTCACCAACAGTTTGTTTAAGATCAGTTGGATGTAATTTTTTCTCAGCAAAATCAGATTCTAATTGTTTATAATCTGCATATGTAATATTTCCACCAAATTTCTCTGGTCTTTCTACTTTGATTTCATTAAATTCGTGAAAGATAACATGTTTTGAAATTTCTAATAATGGATTATTCTGAATATTTGCTTCTTCACACCATGCTTTTTTGATCTTTGTTCTTATTTCATCATCTGAATTATGAATAAAAACTCCAGAATTTGGATCTGATTTACTCATTTTTCCTAAAATTTGTGTGTCATTTGTGTCTGCTGGTTTTGAAAGACCTGGTAATAATTTATGATGAACTGCAACTGGAACTTTCCATTTCATTTTTGGGAAAATCTCTCTAACTAGCATATGGATCTTTCTCTGATCCATACCAGCATGAGCTATATCAACATCTAAAAAATGAATATCAACTGCTTGCATTGGTGGATACAATAATTTTGCGAGATCTATTTTTTCTTCGTTTTCTGAGCGTCCCATAATGGTTAGTGTTCTCATTGTTCTTGCTAGTGACACATGTTTAGTAAATTTCACAAGTTCAGACCAATAATCTGTTTTTTCTTGATAAAGATCTGAACCTAAAACGATGTTTGCCTCAGGACATACCAATTTGAAAGCATCTTGATAATATTTTGAAACTTTGGAGATCATCTCCCAATCTCCTCCTAGTTTATCATTGATCATAGTATGCCAATCTGCAAGAAATACGGTACACTTTACACCAGCCTTGACAAAATCATTAATCTTGAAACCTGTACTGATTAAACTCCCTAAATGTAAAAACCCTGAAATCTCTAAACCAATGTAATGTTTTGGGGAAGAATTTGTTTTGAATAATTCAATTAACTCATCATGTGTAACCACCTCTTCAGTAGGAGGTCTTTCAATTAATTCAACTTTTTCAGTGATATCCAAATCAAAACAACTTCTGAGATGTAGGTCTATAAAGTTATTTGAAATAATAGTTTAATTGGAATTTGCAAGATTTGAAATAGTCAAGCGACTAATCATTATTATGACACTTGAAGAAGGATTAGAACTCATTGAAAACTACAAAAAAGGTTTACAAAAATTTCTAGATACATTACCTGAACAAGCAGTACAAATAGGCTCTGAAATGATTAAAACCCTTACAATGAGCTCTAAAAATGAGATTGCAAATTTGGAAGCAATAGAAAAAGCATTAAAACGTTCACCTAAACATGAGCAGGTTATCTGAGTGTTTAGAATTTATTTTTATTATTTATTGGTAAATCAAATACAGGAATTGAATGAAAATAATGATTGAAGATAAATGGCAACGAGGAGAACGAAGAATTATTACAATAATCGAAAAATTTACAACTTATAAAAACTGGATTTCTTTCATGCAATTATCAATAGAAGCAAAAATTGAACATCAAACACTAACTAACTATATTGATCTATTAATTAAAAGAGGCATCATTACAGAATATAGAGGAAAAAATAAATCAAGATTATTTTGCATGTCTGGTCATCATGATGATATTGAATATAATGAAAAATTTCGAACTTTTACGCAAAAAGATTTAATGAGCAAAGAAGAGGCAGATGAAGAACTCTCTAAAATATATAAATTAGGAACAGATAATCTTTATCACAAGTGTTGATTAGTAAACAAACTAAGTTTGTAAAAAATAAACTTACTCAAAAAAATAATATTGATTAAGTTTTTTTTGGCAGATAAAATAATTAAAAATACAATTATTTACAATTTTTTTTATGCTTTCTTAGATCCTCTAAAGAATCAAATTCTGTACCACAAGCTCTACACTTTTCTTTTTTCTTATTGTGTGCAATTTCTTGATGTTTTTTTAGTCTTTCTGGATCAGAAAGTACAGTTCCACATTTTTTGCATTTTGTTTCATTAGAATTACCAAATAATCCCATGTTTAGTCTAGTATTATCTAGTAGAAAAACAGTTTTTTACTAAAACACACTTGATTCTAAAAAACTCTTGAAATAAACAAAAAATCGTTAGTTTAACTGATTATCTTTTTGCGAATACTTTCATAGGCGAAAATATGAACAAAATCATGGTTTCTAAACAATTTGAGGAGCAATTTCATAAATTTTGTACTGATAATAATATTGAATGGGATGACAAAAAAAGACGATGGAATAAACCATTTCATCCTAAAATAAAAAATATCTGGGTTCAATCTGATAACGGAGATTTTCTAAATTCTATACGCCCAAAAGAAAAAGGATATTATGACTCAAAATTTTTAGGATGGGAACTTGGTGCCATCAAGAAAGAATATTGCTTTTGGTGTGGTAGAATTATAGAGGAAACAAGAAAGCATGATCCACGTTCAGAAACAGTAAAATTTTGTAATTCCACTCATAGAAAGGCATTTGGTAAAGTAAAATCTGATCAAGAAAAACTAGGAAAAATATTTGCATCTAGATGAATGTTTTTTAATCTATAATTCTGCTTCTAAATTTTTTCTTGGTTTAGTACTGAGATAAAATGCATGAGCGCTAATGATAAATGCTGCAAGCCAAACTTTTGTTGCAAAAATTAAATTCCATGGTCTATCTGGATCAGGATATGCAATTGATAACATGTCGATATTGGGAACATTGCCTTCCATCATACCTGCAGTGATCTTTGCATTTAAGACCGTAAAATTGTATAATACCTCATATAGTGTAATAATTGCAAATCCTAACAACATTAGCTGAAGTAATGCCATTCTCCAACCGACAATTTTATTTCCTGCAGTTCTTCTCCATCCTATTCTTGAAACACAGTACCATCCAATAATTGTAGAAAAAAATATCCATGTTGAAACTCTTGAAAAATTTTCAAATGGTATGAAAGTATTTTGTATTGCTTCTCCCATTACATATGTTCCATTTTCCATCCATTCTATCATAGTAATGTAAACACCAAAAACAAGACTTGAAACCATAATGAATCCACAAACATAGAAAATGTATAGGTAAACTTTGTAACCAGC
This sequence comes from Nitrosarchaeum sp., assembly GCA_004297665.1. GTDB lineage: Archaea > Thermoproteota > Nitrososphaeria > Nitrososphaerales > Nitrosopumilaceae > Nitrosarchaeum. The sequence continues at coordinate 9,644 of SCUP01000239.1, forward strand.
ATCTGACTTTTCAAGATGACGTTGATTCATTATGCAAATTTCCTAATTTTGAAATATAAAAATTCATGCCTATTTCATGAGATTTATAGACTAGTTTTAAAGAGAATATCTGTTGAAAATTGCAATTAATGTTCCATTTGTAGGTAAAGACGAAATATCTGTAGTGACTAATATTCTCAAAAATGGTGCACTTACATCAGCAGCTAATCACGGAGGTAAATATGTACAAGCATTTGAAAAATCAGCAGCACTATTTATAAAATCAAAATATGTTATTGCTGTAAATTCTGGTACAGCAGCTTTACAAGCCGCACTTTATGCTTTAGATATCAAAAAAGGAGACGAAGTACTAGTCCCATCATTTACATTTGTTGCAACAGCTAATTCTGTAGTATCTACTGGGGCTAAACCTGTCTTTGTTGATATACTGAAAGAAAATTATACTATGGATCCTGATGATCTACAAAAAAAGATTACAAAAAAAACTAAAGCAATAATGCCTGTTCATCTTTATGGAAATGTATCTTTTATTGATAGAATCTCAGAAATTGCTAAAAAACATAATTTACCAATAATAGAAGATTCTGCACAATCATTAGGTTCTACTTACAAAGGAAAACATGCTGGAACTTTTTTTGATTTAGGTTGTTGGAGTATGTATCCTGCAAAAGTAATGACTGCCGGAGAAGGAGGATTTATTGCAACAAATAATAAAAAATTACGAGATAAATTATTAATGATTAGAAATCACGGAATGGTTCATGGATACGATACTAGAATATTTGGATTAAATCTAAGATTACCAGAAATTAGTGCTGCAATTGCAACAATACAAATGAAAAAACTTCCTGGTTTTCTTAAGACAAGGCAAAAAAATGCAAATTTTTTATCAAAATTAATTTCTGATTTAGATATTATACTCCCACATCAACGCAATTATGAGAATGTAAATTGGTATCTTTACACAATAGCTACATCAAAAAGAGATAAAATTTTGAAAAAACTTAATGCTAAAGGAATTGGTGCAGCTTCTTACTATCCAATTCCAGTTCATAAAACACCATTTTACCAACAAAAAATCAAACTTCCGATAACCGAATGGGCATCATCTCATGTTTTATCTCTTCCAATACATCCTAAAGTCACTACTAAAAATATTGAATTTATTGCAAAAACTCTTCGTGATATACTAAATGAATAGCCTTGGAAATGTAATTGGAGAATTATGCAAAGTCATATTGCCAATTCATGAAGAATCATACCTAGGAAATTCTGATTCTTCTATAGCGATTTGTACGCTTTCAAGTATAGATCTACTTAAAAAAATTTCAGATTCTGAACTTTTGAATCATATTTCAATTGTTGGAAGGTTACTTTCTGAAAATAAAGGAATTGATTCCATAATTAAATATGTTAATCAAAATAAAAAAATTAAAACCATTATAATCTGTGGTAAAGAAGTTCTGGGTCATAAAGCTGGTCATTCTTTATTTGAATTACATAAAAATGGAATTGATAATTATGGAAAAATAATCAATTCAACTAGTCCTGATCCCTTTCTTACTGTAACTAAATCAGAAATAAACTATTTTCGAAATGAAATTAATCTTGTAAATATAATAAATGAAACAAATTTTGATACAATTAAAAAATTTGTAATCTAGTATCCTATTCTTTGTCTTTCTCTATTGATCTCATTTTTTTTCTTATATTCCTCAAGAATATCATCTGGAGTCAGATTTAGCTCTAATGATGCCTGAATCACAAAATGCCATATGTCAATTAATTCTTCTCTTGCTTCAGATACATCAAATGGAATTGGAGTTTTCCACCACTTCCAATTTGTAGTTCTTTGCAGTTCTACTGCTTCATGCATAATTGCAGTACATAACGCAGAAATTCGTCCTTCAGAATCTTTTGGATATCTATCTAATTTCATCATTTCTGATAATCCTTTTTGTAGTTTGAATATAGTTTCTAAACGATCTTCTATTTTTTCAGACATATCTTGTGAGTATTCAATTCATCTGCAGAAATAATCAAACTTAAATCTTTTTAGAAACGGATCATTTTCTCATATAGTTTAACTCGTTTTGTAATATCTGTTTTTTTGATTTGGAGTAATCCATCCAATCCATATTTCTCAACAGCAAAAGAACCTAAGACATTTCCATATACTACAGCTTTTTTAATATCTGATAGATTAACTGAATTTTTACTAGCTAAATATCCTATCATGGCACCTGCAAAAGAATCTCCTGCACCAGTGGGATCCACTACATCTTCCAATGAAAATCCTACAGATGGAAATATCACATCATCAAAAAACATCATTGATCCATGCTCACCTTTTTTAATAATTACATATTTTGCACCCCACTCCATCATTTTTTTTGCACATTTGATCAAATTGAATTCTTTTGTTAGTAGTTTAGCTTCTTCATCGTTTATTACAACTGCATCTACAGCTTTAATCATCTTAATTACTGATTCTCGTTTTGTAGATATCCAAAATTCAATAGTATCACACATTGAAAATTTTACTTTATCAAATTCTTTGATAAGAGTAGAATTTTGATCAGGATCATTATTTGCTAAATACACAAATTGTGATTTTCTATATTCTTCAGGAACTGTTGGCTTGAAATCCGCAAGTACATTAAGCTCAGTTTTCAAAGTTTTCCTAGAACTAAGTGTTTTATCATAACTTCCATCATAACGAAAAGTTTTTCCCTCTTTTACTGTCAATCCTTGCAAATCAAGATATTTTGATAAAATTTTATAATACTCATTAGGAAAATCTTTTCCTACAACTGCTATTAATCCAGTATTTACAAAGTTACTTGCTGATATAGCTGCAAACGTTGCAGCTCCACCCAGAACATCTTTTAATGTTTTTTTTGGAGTTCTAATAGTATCTAATGCAGTTGAACCAAAAACGGTTAACATTCTTTAAAAAACTAATTTGGATGTATAAATTCTCTTGCCTGTTCTTCTGTTGGATAAAACACAAAAGGTACATCAATAGATGTAAAAATTACATTATACTTTGTAACTCCACTTATCTTTACTGTTGAGACTTGCGAATCTACATTGGAATCTCTAAGAAAAGTACCACTCACTGAAGTGCTTCCTAATGCTGGAAGTACAAATGATTCTAGATCTCCTTTTCCAATCATTTCATCATTTGCTATTACAAAAAACTCTGTTTCACCTGCTGTCAAAACCAATAATGAAGGATTGTTAAATTCTAGCTCAACACTATACGTTGAGCCCTTTTCGTTCTTCTCAAGGAGATGACTTTGTGTAATTGTCACGCCTATTTGTGAGGCTGATGCATATTGAGAATATCCAAAAAGACCCACTCCTATAACAAATATTATGATTATTCCCTTAGCTGAGGATCTCATGCTATGATATCTCAAAATTGCTTTTTAACTCAATAGGAAAAAAATCCAATTTATATGTGTAAAAGTTTTGATCTAATCTTAAAGCTCATTAGAGCTAGCAGAATAAATCAAAACCTTTCAATTTATGAGTATGGCTAGAATAAAACTCAAGCTTGGTGAGAATGAAATTGAGGTTGACTCTAGAGATTTCTACGTTGACAATCAAACTTTAGGTGAAATTATTGCAAATATTTCAAATTACATACACGCAAATCAAGCAAAAATTATCTATGAAAATAAAAATGAAGAAATTACAAAATCAAAAGAATCAATACAATCTAATCAATATGGTCTAGAATATTTGGATGATGCAGAAGCATATGAACCAGAATTTAATGAGCCAAAACCAATTGGTTCTCATGAAATTAAAACAAAATTGAGAATATTGGAAACCAGTAAATTCTTTGATTCCCCAAGAACAGTAACCGAAACTGTTCAACAACTAAGAGAATACGGTTGGGGAGCTAGTCCTTTAGATGTATCAAAAGCTTTGGCAAAAATGGCATCTAACAGAGAAATTTTAAAAAATTCAAAAGAAAACAGAGCACATTATTTTATACAAAGTGCTTTAGTGTCTAACTAGTCTTATACTGACATTTTTCACAATTATCAAAAATTTCTCCTTCTAAATGATCAAAATGTGCGTTACACTCATTGCATGTATGATGCATATCAAAATATCCATCTTTCTCGATTTGTCCAACTCTATTTGATTCAAGATTTGTACTTTTACATTTGATGCAGTGACATCCACATTCGATTTTCATAATTTAATCCCAGATAATCTATGTATAGTTGTTTTACATATACAAATCATTGGGAAAGAAACGTGAAATCCCACTTGAGATTGATGATCATTTTAAACTGTATGGAAAAGAACCTTGGGAAGTAGATTATGGAGAAAAATGCATAATCTGTAATGTTAGAATTGATGAATATGGTTTTTGTTCTTGTGGATCAAGTGGAGACTAATTTTTATAATTATTGGCACATATTTTAGACATTAAATTTATCTAAATGGTTCATGTATTGTCCTCTTGAATTTCTCTAGAAGTTACTAATGATTTCCTTTTTCTCATTATAATCACTATAACTACAAGTCCAATTAATGCACCAACTCCAAGTAGAATATAGACAATTTCATCTTGACTTACATTTGATACTGACGTTGAAGAATTGTTTTGTATGGTTGATTTTTCATCATTAATATCTATTGTACCTATAATTGATACATTACCTGAATTATCTGGTCTTATGTTAAGCCAAACATGTGTTCCATTATTGTTGTATTCATGAAAAAATATTTTCTCATCTCCCATGTATACATTATGTGGTATTGGTAATAGTTCTAGAGGAATTATTGCTGTTACAAACTGTTTTTCTCCATTGAAATCAAAACTAATACTTTTTGTTGTTTGATCAAAATTAAATTGATTTATTTCTGCAAATGTTCTTATTTCAATTAAAAATTCTTTATTATCAAATTCTATATTTTTTAATATCTTTGGCTCATCAATAGAATATTCTAAAATCATTTGACAACCATGACACGCAATTCCTTTCTTTTCGTCTAGATATACAGGTCTGTCATTTACAAAAATTAAATCCACTTCTTCAGGAAGTATAAACGATGTTGTTTCAAGATATCTAAAATTCCAAGTCCATACATTATCTTTTAGAAAAATAATATCTCCAAGATCATATTCTACAATTGTATTTTCTTGTGATGGATAAATCATAATACTGTCATTATCACCAATACTTCCAAATTGTTTTTCGTTTCCTTCTTCATCTAAAACTGTAAGGTTGGTTACAGTTCCCTCAATCAATTCTACTTGTCTGGGTGAATTTGATGAAGCAATTACGTGCTTTACATGAATTTCATCTGATGAACTAATTACAACTTCAACTGATTTTTGTTCTGCTTTTTCTCCAATAGAAATTCCTTGGCCATAAGCTGTAGGAATAGCTATTATGAATATCATTATTACAAAAAAAATAACTTGTTTTGAACTCATTTATTCCACTTTAACATGAAGCATTTTTGCCTCCTCAAGGGGACAATCATTACGATCTCTTTGTAAATTTACAATTTTATCGGCAACATCCATTCCTTCTATTACTTCCCCAAATACCGTATATTGCCTATCAAGAAATGTGCTATCTGTTGTAACAATAAAAAATTGTGAGCCTGCACTATTTGGATCCTGTGCTCTAGCCATAGAAACAATACCACGATGATGTGATCTTGAACTAAATTCAGCCTTAATTGTATGACCTGGTCCCCCAGTACCCCATGTACTCTTATGTCCACTCTTTGTATTTGGGTCTCCACCTTGAATCATAAATCCAGGAATAACTCTATGAAAAAGTGTACCGTTATAGAATCCATCCTTTGCTAATTTCTCGAAATTTCTAACAGTTTCTGGTGCCAAATCAGGAAGTAATTTGAATACAATTGTTCCTAGGTTAGTTTCAATAATTGCTGTACTCAACAGGGGTTATCAACAGTCTTATCATAAGAGTCTTTTTGTAATAAATAATTTAAAATTTTTATAGTTGGTTATTGTATTTTAAAAAATTCGTAATAATCAGTACGTTTTTCGTTAATAAAAATAATTATTTAATTATTGAATAATTATTTTATTCTAAAATATTTTCTAACTATTAATAGTTAAATCAAAAATTAAACCATTTCAAAAAGTTATAGTCTTATATAGAACAACTAAAATTTAGAATCTGTTGAATCGTACAAACCAGAGCACGATCATTAAAGAAGCAATTAATTCTTATCTTGACAAAGGGGTAACTGACAAACAGGATATCTATACCAAAGTCGTAGATGAACTTGGTGTGCCAAGACCTACCGTTAGAAGGGTCGCAAGAGATTTGAGAACTGAATTACTACAAAAAATCCAGATCTTACAATCAGATATGCCTAAAACATCTACTTCTGAAGACGAGTAAACTAGAGGCTCTTTTTTTCTTTTTACTTAATATCGATTTTCAATATCAGCATTACTGTTATAAACAATGAATTTTTCAAATAATTTATGGGATATCTTGGAAACCATTTGGCAACAATGGTTACTGGAGTCTTTGCGGCTATACTTACAGGGCTGTGGCCTTATTTTGTAGGTTTTGCACCCATACTAAATTTTGTATTTATTATGGCTGTACCAATAACTTGGTTCCTTACTTTTGCATGTTGGATTTCTCAAAAGAGTACTGATTATATGCATAAATCTAAAGCTCATGTGAGTCATAGTGAAAAAAAAAGCTTGAGTAATTTACAAACAATTCAAATTTACACATCAGATGGAAAACAAGTTAGTCACACTGAAATTAAAACCGCACAAAGTGAGTTATCTGGAGAACTAAACAAACTCAAAGAAACTGTAAAACTAAAAGACAGTGAAATTGAAAGATTAAATCAAGAAATTTCAAATCTACAAACTTTAGTTCAAATTGAATCATTAAAAACAGAACTTGCTAATCTTAAGATGTTGGCCTCTAAAAGTAAAACAAAAAACAACTGAGTTAATCCTTACAGTGACAACATACTATACCATGATTATTTTTACAACTTGGGCAGCTTACGGCACCGCCGTAATGACATTTACATGAACATAATTCTGTTGGATCTTTTTTCATATTCTAGTATGACTTCTACGTTATGTTAATATTTGACTCTTACAGTTTTAACCTAAATGAATTGGAACAAATCTTTTAAACTAAATAAAGAAATTACTATGATGTCTAAAAATATTATGTTTGCAAGTCTTATTGCATCAATATTATTTACTACTGTTATATCTAACGCAAATTCTTTTGCTGAACCAATTGAATCACAAACAGAAATCACTCCAATTAACAATTCTATGGGAATTGAAAAAACAACTCTTCAAATGTCTATCTCTAAAGATAATAAACTACCATGGGGATTTGTTGAAGGAAAGATCTTAAATCACGTGGCTGATTATCCTGTAATTATTCAGATTTTTGATAATAACGAAATCATTACAGGAAATAGTATTGGTGCTGTCCACTTTGCACAAACTCCAGTCAACGAAGATGGTTCATATGAATACAAATTCAGAGTACTTGACTCAAATCAAGGACAGATAACTAAAATTTTTGATGGTAGTTATACTGTTAAAATCTTTAAGGTAGTGTATCTATATCCTAATCTTGATGTAGTTTAGAAGCCATTTTCAAAGTCTCATCTACTAATTCTCTTAATCTTTTCTTGTCATCATCATTTGAGATAGTGTTTTCTGAGATTGATTCTGTAGTGAGAAACACTGCTTTAGGATTAGTAATTACTCTGAAATATGATAATAATTGTGTGATCAATGTTTGAACATCCACAAATCCAATATTACCTGAAGCTAAAATTGCCATGCCGGCTACTTTACCTTCAGTTTTTTTATAATTGATATATTCAAACAGATTCTTCAATGCTGAACTAAAAAATGAATTATAAATTGGAGATCCAATTAACCAAACATCTGCATTCGTGATATCATTAGCTGCATTTTTTGTATGCTCATTGTATTCTTCTTCTGGTCCTTTATAGCATTCAATTTGTCCATCTGAAAGATTAATCAATTTAGTATCGGAATTTTTTGATTTTGTATATTCAAAAACATATTTCATTATTACTTGAGTATTTCCATTTTTTCTAGGACTTCCAGAAATTATTACAACTTTCATAATTCTGACCATCTATCTTTGTATTTAAATTGCAACAATATTTTTTCAAAATTTAAAAACGGGCTTGGAGGGCTTCGATCCCTCGACCTGTAACTTAGGAGGCTACTGCGCTATCCAAGTTTCGCGTCTAAAATGACTCTGCGCCACAAGCCCAGCAAAAAAAATACTTGTAATTATTTAAGCATAATCAAGATTAGTTTTGATCATTTCTTGTATTTCATTCCAGCCTACATTTTTTGTATCTTGCCATTTCTCAAAATATACTACATCCTTAAGATCTAGTCTTGGAAGCCATCCTGCTGTTTCAAGATCTGGCTTTTGTGCAAATTCATCTACATATCCTAAACAAAGATATGCTATTGGAACAACATGTTCTGGTAATTCTAAAACCTCTTTGAGAGTATCATTTGAAAGAATACTAACCCAACCAAGCCCAACTCCTTCTGTTCTTGCTGCAAGCCACAAATTCTGAATAGCACAACATACACTATACAATCCTGCCTCAGGAATACTTGATCTGCCAATTACAAATGGACCAAATTTTGAAGGATCATATGTTACACATAGATTGATAGGCGATTCTAAAATTCCTTCGAGTTTAAATGAAAGATATTTTGTTCTCTTTGGTTCTTCAACTAATTTTGATGAGCGATTTTTTTCTTCTTCAAAAGAATCTTTGATCTTCTTTTTTGTAGTGATATCTTTTATTAAAATAAAATTCCATGGTTGAGAAAAACCAACAGATGGTGCATGGTGTGCAGCATTTAGAATTCTGGATAAAA
>SCUP01000240.1 GCA_004297665.1 Nitrosarchaeum sp.
CACTTGGGGAAATGCTGTAGCACAAGGAAAAGAGGAAGAATTTAATAAAAAATTTGAGGATGCTGTCAAATCTGTAAAACAACAATTTGGAAAAAAATACCCAGCAATAATTGGTGGGCGTCAAATCTTTTCTGATACGACATTTGATGTAACTTCACCATCAGACACTAGAATTGTTCTTGGTACTTTTCCTAAACTGACCATATCTCAAACAAACGATGCAATCCTTTCAGCAAAAAACGCTTTTGTAAAATGGAGTAATATTTCATATCCTGATAGAGTTAAAATTTTTACACAAACAGCAGATGAATTTTCTAAAATTAAATTTGAACTTGCTGCATGGTTGTCCTTTGAGAATGGAAAAACTAGAATTGAAGCAATGAATGATATAGATGAAGCAATAGATTTTATGAGATTTTATTCATATCATCTAGAAAAAAATGAAGGATTTTGCAAGCAAACGCCTCATCCAAATCCACATGAAAAGACACGAACCGTTCTAAAACCATATGGTGTGTGGGGAATAATTGCACCGTTTAATTTTCCATCTGCAATTGCAATTGGAATGACTACAGGTGTATTGCTCACAGGCAATACTGCAGTACTGAAACCCTCTAGTGCAACCCCTCTTTCTTCGTATTTTTTTGTAAAAAGTATACTAGACAAACTCCCAGAAGGAGCTATCAACTTTGTTACAGGGGAAGGAAACACAGTTGGAAGGGCAATAATTGAAAGCCAAGATGTTGATGGTATTGTATTTACAGGTTCCCGTGAAGTAGGTATGACTGGTTTGAAAAAATTTACAGAACATACATCAAAACCGTTTATCGCAGAAATGGGTGGAAAAAATCCCGTAATTGTTACTAAAAATGCAAATTTAGATAAAGCATCTGAAGGAGTTATGCGTGCGGCATTTGGATTTGGAGGTCAAAAATGCAGTGCATGTTCCAGAGTTTTTGTGCAAAAAGATATTGCAGAACAATTTATCAAAAAACTAACAGAAAAGAGCAAATCCCTAAAAATAGGTATGCCGTGGACTGTAGATACATTTTTGGGTCCTGTGATAAATAAGGAAGCAGTATCAAAGTTTGAAGATGCAGTTAATCTTGCAAAAAAAGATGGAAAGATAATTTTTGGTGGCGAAAAAATTAATAATTCAGAATATAAACATGGCTTCTTTGTTCAGCCAACAATTGTAACCGATCTTCCTCAAAATCATAAACTTGTAACTGAAGAACTGTTTTTGCCATTTTTGTGTATTGATACATATGATAATTTCGATGAAGCAATAAAATTAGCAAACAAAACAGAGTATGGTCTTACTGCAGGAATATTTTCTGAAGATCCAAAACAACTCGATGAATTTTTTGAAAAAATTCAAGCAGGAACAGTTTATGCAAACAGAGCATCCAGTGCAACAACTGCAGCACTTGTACAAAGTCAACCTTTTGTTGGATGGAAAAGTTCTGGCACTACTGGAAAAGGTGCAGGTGGCGAAAACTATCTGCAACAATTTATGAGATCACAAACTCAAACTTTATGTGATTGAATAAAAGAACTTCCTAGAAGCAATATGTTTCTCTTTCTCTCCCGTAATCTTCTGATTGAATAAGGTAGCCAGTTTGTTCCATATGGAATATAATCTGACACTATGAACCCTTGTTTGACAAGTTGTGGTTTTAGTTCATCTCTTATTCCCTTTAAGAACTGAAACTCAAATTTTTTAGAATATTTTTTAGACAATAAAACTGCACTGTCAATTAATTTTGAATCATGGGTGGCAATTCCAAATTCATTTGAATCTTGAAATAATGCTTCCATAATTTTCAAAAAATTCTGATCAACTTCTTTCCTAGTTTTGTATGCTATTCTTCCATTCTCTCTGTATGCTCCCTTCACAATTCTGATTTTTGCTCCTTGTCTGATAAGATCTCGAACATCATCATAACTACGCTTAAGATTAGCCTGGATTGCAAGACCTAATCGTTCATATCTTGAAAACAAATCATAGTACAACTCTAATGTCTCATCTGTATGATCTGATGATTCCATA
>SCUP01000241.1 GCA_004297665.1 Nitrosarchaeum sp.
GTTGCTGGACAGTGTTGTTACAGCAATACTGCTTTTGGCAGCTAGAATGGCAATCAAGCCTCCAGATGAAGAACATACCTATGGTCATGGAAAAATTGAGTCACTTGGAGGAATGATTGGTGGAATTGCAATTTTTCTAATAGCGGGATTTTTCATTTATGAATCAATTCAGAGATTACAAAGTCCTCTACCTAGTACATTGCCAGGGAGTTTTGCAATTATTGGTGGGCTATACACAATAGGAATAGATATTTTTAGAATAGTTCTTCTTCGAAAATCAATTAAAAAAATTGGTGGTGCAACACTCAAAGCTGATTTTTATCATGCGTTTATGGATCTGGGTTCAACAGTAGTTGCAATTGTAGGAATTGTGTTAGTATCATATGGATTCTATAATGGAGACTTTGCTGCAGCATTAATTCTAGGAGTGCTTTTAGCAATTCTCAGTTTAAAATTAATTCACAAGACAGCGCTAGAGCTGACAGATATTATATCACCAGAACTTGTAAGAAAAGTAAAAGAAATTGTTGTAAATACAGAAGGAGTAATAGGAGTTGAAGCAATTCTAATGAGAAGATCAGGAGATACAATATTTGCAGATGTTACAATATCATTAAGAGGAGATACAAGTTTTGATAGAGCACATGAAATTAGCAGTATGGCTGAAAACAATATTAAAAATAAAATATCAAATGCAGTAATCACTATTCATTTTGAACCAGATTGGAAGAATGTCCCTCTAGATGCAAAGATTAGCGATATTGCAAAAAGTGTAGATGGAGTCAAAGGAGTTCACAATATAATATCTCATAAAACCAAAGGAAAGACATACTCAAATCTACATGTAATGGTTGATAGAGAAATCAACCTATATTCTGCGCATAAAATATCAGAGATCATAGAACAAAAAATTCAAGAAAACATACCTGAAATAGAACATGTAACTATTCATCTAGAACCATTTCTTGCAGTTCCAATAAATTTAAACGTGGAAGATAAGATCACTGAAGAAAAAATAAGAGAAATTTTAAAAAAATATGCAGCAGTAAAAAAAATAGGTCGCATAGTTTCTTTAAATTTTGAAAATATTCTTAAAATTGATATAGATTGTTCATTTGACAAAGAATCATCTATTGAAAAAGTCCACGACTTGACATCAGAAATCGAACATGTGATAAGGACTCAGATTAAAAATGCAGTAATTACAATACATCCGGAACCTATTTGAAAAATCAAACCAAGATACTTGTAAGATACATGATGAGCATTCCAACTCCGACTCCAGATACAATTGATGCTTGTACCAGTTTTTGTTCGCTTTGATAAAGCCATTTCAAAATTATCAGTGCAACTTGGAAAATTGCTCCTGCACCTATTGACAAGAATACTATTGCAGTGTATGGAGAATAGAAAAATCCTCCAATCCAAGTACCAAATATAGCAGGAGAACCTGCAATTAGCCCCAAAATAATTATTTTTGATATTGGTGATTTTGTTTTGGCAAGTGGCGATGCAATGGCAATTCCCTCAGTCGTATTATGAAGTGCAAATCCAACAATTAGAAAAGTGCTCAAAGCTACTTGTCCCAAACCGATCGCTGCCCCAATAGCTAGTCCCTCACCTAAATTATGTAGTCCTATTCCAATTGCAATCATCAATCCAATGGCAAGTGGTTTAGAAGATACTGTAAGACTAGTTCGTGAAGTGAGTTTTTCAGCAGAATAATACAGTCCAAGAAATGACAATAAGGTAATAGTTATGATGAGTAATTCTCCATTGAAATTAGTAGAGAAATTTTCTTTTGAAACCTCAAAACCTTCTAGCATTGCATCAAT
>SCUP01000242.1 GCA_004297665.1 Nitrosarchaeum sp.
CTTATCAAATTCAGAATTATTTTCTCTTTGATTGAGAAATTTCATACCATCTTCAGTATCCCACCAATCATCACCAACTACATTAAATCCTTGTTCGTTTGCCATTTCTTTTAGAATATCACCACCACTAAGATATGTCAGATTAAATTCGTCTGCCAATCCTTTAGCTACAGTTGTTTTTCCCACAGCTGGAGGACCAGAAATTACAATTGACTTGGTCAACTGGGGCTCATGGATGTTTTTGTTAGTTTCATAATTATGCCACTAAACGCAATGGATGATAGAAAATACCAAGCCCAAAGATACAGAGCATTTTCTTTTTGAGTACATACACTATTCGGATCTGCTGCTTGCGCTGCAGTACAAGTAAGATGGAAAAAATCACCAGGAATTATGTTTAGTGAAATTGGAGATAATGCCACAATATGTGAAAATAGCACAGGCAAGACAAGATAAAATATCAAAATTAAAGGAACAAATGTAATTAACATAGGTCTCATATTCATCTGCATCATTTCCATAGACATTTTGTTCATGTAAGATGATTTTTTATTTAGAGCATTGATCTTGTCTTGATCTTTTGATCTCATTGCAGCCATTCTTTCCTTTTGCCAAGAACGTGTCTCTTTCATTATTCGTTGTAGTTTTGTTTGATCAACCATTTTCTTTCTGACTCCAGCATTAAAGAGATTCAATAAAATTCCAAAGCCAGTTACTGCAAATGCGGTTAGAATTAGACCTTTGACAATTGGATCATCACTTCCTAATGCAGCTTGACCACCACCCCCACCAAGAAATCCAAATATACCGTCATCTTTAAGGAATACAGAATCCAAAAATAACAAGATAAAATTAAAATCCATCTTACAGTCCTAACGCTTTAATTATTTTATCAACTGCTTCATCAATCTTTCCTTCTAGGTTAAGCACGTGTTTTACAGGAGAGCCTGAAAATACAGCACATGCAGAAATCATACCAGATTGCACGTCTAATTCTTTTTTAATATTATCAATTGAGATTTGATCTCTATTTCTAGTATCATCTTTCATTCTTCTATTGTAAATTTCCTCAGGTTTTGCTGAAACAGACACAAAGTTAGAAGGTTTGAGAATTTTCAAAACATGTTCTGGCAATCCAGGATAGTAACCCTCAGGAGAATTAATAAAAGCATGAGTATCAATAATTACTACATCATCATTTAGCATTGCGAGTTTTTCAGCAGCGATTTTTTGAAGATTTTTTTGTTCAGATAGAGGTAATTTCCTTAGTTCGTCTCTATCTTTAATGCCATTTGCTTTTGCAACTTCAAACATTACACTTCCAAAACTATTAACGCTAACACTTCTGTTATGATCTTTTAAGATTTCAGATAGTTTTTGCAATAAAGAAGTTTTTCCAACACCAGGTATTCCTACCACTACAACTTTTCTACTTTCTGCCAAGTAAAGCACCAAGACGTGGCATTACAACTTCTACTTGTTCTCTTACTAGTTGAGTGTAATAGTTGATGAGAATATCTACCATAAGCAAAATTCCAAT
>SCUP01000243.1 GCA_004297665.1 Nitrosarchaeum sp.
CATAATGGAGAAGCAGACATTACCAAAGATTTGGGAAAACTTGCATGGAAAGTTGAATTTGCTGCAAGATGGGCAGCATTTGACATTAGATTTGAAGCTTATGGAAAAGACATCATGGATTCTGTCAAAGTAAATGATTGGGTATCAGATGAGATTTTGAATTTCCCACATCCTCATCATGTCAAATATGAAATGTTTTTAGATAAAGGAGGAAAGAAAATTTCAAAATCACTAGGCAATGTTGTCACAGGACAAAAATGGATGGAATTTGGAAGCCCAAAATCAATTTTGTTACTTCTTTACAAAAGAATTACAGGTGCAAGAGAGTTAGGATTTGAAGACATACCATCGTTAATGAATGAATATAATGAGTTAGAAGACATATTTTTTGGAAAAATCAAAGTGGATAATCAGGCCAAATTAATAAAATCAAAAGGGCTCTATGAATATGTGAATCTATTAGATCCGCCAAAAGAGCCAAGCATTCATGTCAACTATAGATTACTAGTGGAATTAGCTAAAATGTTCAAAGAGAACAGAACAGAAAGAGTAATGAAAAAATTGCTAGATTACGGAGCAATAAAAAATCCAGACCCAGAAATAGAAAAATTAATTGAGTTGGCAGGAAATTTTGCAGATGAGTTTGATCAACAAGAAAAAATAGAAATCGATATGGATGAATCAGCAAAAAAAATATTAAAACTACTAGTAGATGCGCTTAATGCAGAAGAAGAACCAGAAGACATTCAAAATACAATATATCAGATTGCAAAATCAAATGGTGTAGAACCAAAGGATTTCTTTAAAATTTTGTATCAAATAATATTGGGCACATCAAGAGGACCTAAAATTGGGCCACTAATCTCAGATATTGGAAGAAAACAAGTTGCAAAGACAGTATCAAAGTACATCTAAGAAATATGGCCCACAGTGAGCACAACAAATCAAAAAACAGTGGGAGTTTTGCATTGATAATATTTGGAGCTTTGTTGTTAATTTTAGCACCAACCATAAATCCTAGCAGTCCAGCATTAGGGACCATTGCATTAATTGGCGGAATCATCATTGGCGGAGTTGGGTTTTATCTCAAGTTTATTCGTACAAGAGCAAAAAAAGTCTAAAGAAACGTTCATCTTTTGGGAAATTTTGTAGTGAACCATGGGTCTTTTTGGAAAGAAAAAAGAGCAAGCAGATGAAAGGATATCTGAAAAAAGTGAAGAAGTTGTTCTAAAAGAAGCACTTGAAACAGAAGTAGAAAACTTACAAAAAGAATTCAGAGCAAAACAAGAAGAGATTGAAAATATTACAGAAAAACTACACAAAGTAAAGGAAGAATACGATGTAGCAACAAGCAATTTGATGTCAGTAAAAAAAGAATCCAATCAGAAAAAAATGGAATTGGATACGATATATTTAGAGTATAAAAATGTCAAATCAAAAATAAGTAATGCAGATGAAAAATTAAATAAAAATAAAAAATCATACGACGAATTAGATAAAGTAGAATCAAATCTTACAAAAATGAGACATGATCTTGAAAAGATTACAAAAGAATATGATGGAATTAAAGAAAAAATAACAGAGGAGCAATCCACCCTACACAAAATACAAACACAACAAAGTCAAGCACAAAAAGAACTAGAAGAAATTACTTCAAGATTGTATAATGCAAAAAATCTGCAAGACAATAATGAAGCAAGTGTTTTTACGCTTAAAGAAAGAGAATCCATAGATGAAACTAGAGACAAAAGAGAAACAAAAGGCATCATAGAAGCTGCAAGCGTAGTGGTAGGATCATTAAAATCAAAATTAAGCATGACAGAAAAAGAGCTAGAAACAGTTCAGACATTATTAGAAAAAGAGCGCAATGAACATATTCAGACTAAAAATGAACTTGAAAAACTAAAAAGAAAATCAGATTCCAACCAGTCCAGATAGGGTATTAAAAATAGTACTAATTTTCAAACTTAGCGCATAAAATCTACAGCATATAGTGAGAAAAAGAAAAATGCAATACCGCCACCAAGAATGGCAATCCATGCAGCAATTTGTTTAGTTTTAGACATATTGACAAATTCAAAAAACATATTATTGAATCTACTTAATCATTAAAAATAAACACTGTAGAAAGGTTAGCCGTAAATTAAGCAGTGTTCGCACTCACAATTTGCTTGCTGTTTTAGTTTTACCAAACATTTTTTGTGTTGACCAGCTTGACATTGGACACACACTTGATCTATGTTATCAACACTTGTGTATTTTTTTGATTGATCAAAACCAAATCCGCCATCTTGAGGTCCAACCATGTTTATCTTTACACCAAAGCAGTATTTCTACTTCACTGAGAAAGTGCTTTCTCAATTGAATTTTTCAGATCTGTTCTGTATGTTTCAATGATTCCCCTAATTTCAAAAACATCAACAAACCCACCAGATGATACTCTTGTTGCTTTTAGAAGATAGTGTAAAGTGCCCTCCTCAATCTTTCCCACATAATACCCATAAAGAAAGTCTGCTTGATTTTCACATTTCCAAATTTGTTTGACGTTTGGAAAAGTTTGGTGAATTTCAGAAGGAACGCCTCTTATTCTTAGTTTTACATAATCTTCAAGTGATTTTCTTATTGATGAGTCATGTAGCATTATCTAAAACTAGTTGGCAACACTTGTTTTTTAGTCATTATTTTTATCAGATTTTTTTTCAGAGTCAGGCTTATCCCATAAATGCATAGTTCCACGAATCATAAAAGAGCCAACAATAATTGCAACAATTCCTCCTACAATAAAAAGAAAAAAACGC
>SCUP01000244.1 GCA_004297665.1 Nitrosarchaeum sp.
AGATATTGGAGAAATTCCAGGAGGTGCAGCAATTGCTTTTTGTGCTCCAGTCATACATACATCAATGTTCCATTTGTCAACTGGAAGGTTAACACCTCCAAGTAGAGAAACAGAATCTACAACATACATTGCATCATTACGTGATGTTAAATCAGATATTCTATCAAGATAATTTACCATTGTTCCAGTAGAGGTTTCATTGTGAACTACGTAGAATGCTTTAACATCTTTATTATTATCAAATGCTTCTTTTATTTGATCAAAAGTTGCATTTTCTCCTGGAGGAGTTTGGAGTTTTACTACATGAGCCCCTTGAGCTTCAATTAGTTCTGCAAGTCTATTACTAAATTCTCCATTAACAGGAATTATGATTTTATCACCTTTTTTTACAATATTTACTACGCTTGCTTCAACTGCTCCAGTTCCTGATGCAGATAATGCCACTATATCATTTTGTGTTTGAAAAACCTGTTGTGTTTTTTCAACTACATCAGTGTACAATTCAACAAAATCATCACTTCTGTGATTAATGATGGGGGCAAGCATTGCTCTCATAACTCTATTAGGTACATTTGTAGGACCAGGAAGCATTGATAAATATTCCAATTTTTATCGCTAACGTGAGTTTCTTATGGGGTTTATTTATAATTAGAGATTTTTCAAACGTTGTTTGGCACTAGTTTTAGACAAAAAAATTTTTGTTCCTTCAGGTACAAAATCCTCCCATGTTTGATCGCTTATTATCATATCTCGAATATTTGTTCCAGAAAGAATATCTCTTTTAACAAATGGTATTGATATAACTTGAACATCACGTTTTGAATAAAGATGTCTAGTTAATTCATCATTAGTAAAAACAATATCAAATTTTGGGACTAGTGTATCAATAAGTTCAATCCATTTTATGTGATTTTCTAAATCTGGAATAAAATAAATTTGAATCTTTTGTTTCATAGATTCATCAATTGATAATAGTATCATTTCCTTCCGTTCTTCAGCTGAAAAAGGGTTGTTTTTTTGTAAGGGTTTGTTGGAGCTGCCTAATCCTATCCATAATTTATCAACTTTAGATAATGCAAAACGTAAAGCAGCAAGATGACCTAAGTGAAATGGCTGAAATCTTCCTATTAAAAGTCCATTCATACAAAAGGATTAGATAATTTCTTTTTAAAAAACTATCATAAAGCGTTGAATAAGAGTAGAAACAGATGAATTTTCTAAAAATTAATGGTGAATTTGGTGAGGGCGGAGGACAAATAATTCGTACTGCAATAACATTATCATGTATTACAAAACGACCTATAATTATAGAAAATATTAGAAAAAATAGAAATATTCCTGGATTAAGACCGCAACATCTTACAGCAATAAAAATTCTTCAAAAAATTTGTGACGCAGATGTAGAAGGGGCAAAAATAGGATCAACAAATTTAAAATTTGTTCCAGGGAATGTAAAAAGTTGCAATCTAATAGAAGATATTGGAACAGCTGGAAGTATATCTCTAATACTGCAAGTATTGATTCCAGTAGTAGCAATTTGTCAAAAAAAATTAAATTTAATAATCAAGGGAGGTACAGATGTACTTTGGAGTCCAACAATTGATTATACTCAATATGTCTTAAAAGAAGCATATTCAAGAATGGGAATTAAATTTTCAATTAAATTAATCAAACGTGGTTATTATCCTAAAGGTGACGGAGAAGTAAATCTAGAGGTATTACCATCTAGTGTGAAATCAATTTTATTATATAAAAGAAAAACAAAAAACATAAAATTACTTTGTTCATTTTCTAATTTACCAAATGAATTAATAAAAAAACAGATTGAAAGTATTGAAAGAAAATTAACTGAAAAAAAATTTGTTGTTCAAACACAGATAAATGAAGAAAGTGCAATTGACTCGGGAGCATCTTTATTGATTTTTAGCATTGATGAGGAATCAATAATTGGAATTGATTCAATATTTGATAAAAAAACTGAGAAATTTAATTTAGATTTAGAGAGTTTTACTGAAAATAATCTTGGTGTTGATGAACGTCTTGCAGATATGCTGGTATTACCAGCAAGTCTTACTAAGGAAATGACAATTTTTAGAGTTAATAATATTTCAAAACATTTAGAGACAAATTTGTTTGTAACTTCAAAAATTACAGGCTGTAAATATGGTGTAGGCAAATTAAGTGATGGTTTTGAGGTTAGGATAGAAGGTGTCTCAAACACCAGCATCAAGTAAAGACGCAAAAAATAGAATTGCTACAGACAAGATTACTGTGATTTCTCCAAGAATGATAATTTTTTTTCTTAACTTTTGAATTTGATAAGGTGACATTTGTTTTGACATTATCTTGTCTTCTACATCTTTTCTGATAACTCTTACATGTACTACATATGTAATAATTAACGCAATGACCAAAATTATCTTAATGATAAGAAAATTGCCATAGCTTGTAGCCATTAACAAATCAGGTTTACTCAAAAGCGCATGTGAATTGTATAAACCAGTACCTATGAGAATTATTAATGATGGAATAGCAATTTTGTTGAATCTTTTGCCAACTTTAATCATAAGTTGTAATCTTTCTTCAACAGAATCAAACATTGTTTTGAGAAGAGGTGAAAAAACAATTCCGATGAAAAGGGAACCACCTACCCAAATAGCAGCTGAAATAAGATGAATCCATAAAATTATTGCTTGTTCTAATGGAGTCATAACATACTGTGTTTCAAATCAAATATTATGTATTTGGATCTTGACAACCTTTTTTAGTTGTGCATAACGTGATATCATTGAATTGGGATTACAAAATAAAATAATAGTCTATGCTGCAATTGCAGGATTATTTGGAATGATGGGTATAATTGTATGGTATGCTAGTCTTGATAATCCAGAATTAGAACAAGTTGAAATTAAATTACTAAATGTTGAGGTTAAAGATGTTAATAAAATTGAAAATTCTGCTAAATTGGAAGTTACTTTTCTTGTAAAGAATCCAAGCGAAAAAACATTCACAGTTCCAATTATTGGTTATCAACTTTATGCAGATGGTCAGTTATTGGGTTCGGGTCAATACTCTACTGAAGATATTGCAATGCCTGGTAGAGCAGTATTTTATTCAGGAGTGGAAATTCCTTTGAAAAATACATTTATTCTAAACAAGTCGGATGAGAATTCTGAAATATATCAAGCAGTTTTAGATGGAAATATCAATAGTTTTGGTGCTGAGGGAAGTATAACCACAGAAACTTCTTGGAGTTTAGTTGAAAAAGCGTTCAAGACCTCAACTTAAGTTAAAAAAGTGGGCCGAGTGAGATTCGAACTCACGATCACTGCCATGTCGGGGCAGTATCCTAACCGGCTAGACTACCGGCCCATTGAAGTAAAAGATTAGGTGCAGGCATTATTAACGTTTAACAAAAGAAAGGATTGAATAAAAAGAAAAAAGACGTCTAAGAGTTGTCAGAAGAATTTACTGATGAGGAAAAAAAAGGCCTTTACAAGGCAATTTACTCAAGGAGAGATGTCAGATCTCATTTTACCTCAA
>SCUP01000245.1 GCA_004297665.1 Nitrosarchaeum sp.
ACAAAAACTTGGCATGAGATCAATCTATATCACAAAAGAAGAAGAGATTGAACAGTTTCTTGAAATAATCAATAGTGTAAATTTGAAAAGAATTCAAATAAATGGAGATATAGCAAGATGTCCCAAATGTAATTCGTTAACTGAATCAGTTGATAAAGAAGTAATCAAGGAAAAAATCCCCCAAGGTGTTTTAAAGTCAAATGACAAGTTTTGGAGATGTAAGTGCTGTAATCAGGTCTACTGGGAAGGTACACATATTAAAAATCTGCAAGAGTTTGTAGGTAAGATAAATGAAAGATTACAGCAACCTATCAGAAAATGATGGTCATATTCTTGTAAAGACTGCAAGAAAAATTGTTACTGAATATCTAAAAAATGGTACAAATCCAGAACTAGAAAAAGAATTTAAAAATAATTTTTCTTTTAAATCAGGCGTATTTGTCACATTGAATAGTACTCTGGGATTAAGAGGCTGTATTGGATATCCATTGCCAGATAAATCATTGTTTAGTGCATTAGAAGATGCAGCAATTTCAGCTGCAACACAAGATCCAAGATTTCCTCCTGTGAAACATAAAGAACTAGATTCAATTACATTTGAAGTAACTGTGCTTACACCACCCAAGAAAATTGTTGTGAACAAACCTGAGGAATATTTATCAAAGATCAAAGTAGGAAGAGATGGATTAATTGTTAAACATGGATTTTATTCTGGTTTGCTATTACCACAAGTTCCAATTGAGTATGGATGGAATGAAGAAGAGTTTCTAGAATATACGTGTGAAAAAGCTGGATTGCCAAAAAATTATTGGAAAAATCCAGATACAGAGATTCAAAAATTTGAAGGAATAGTTTTCAAAGAAGAAAAACCAAATGGTATAGTTACTAGAGAAATGTTATAGGATTAGAAGATTCAGTATCTAATGAAATTTTTTGTCCAGTTTGAAGGGATGAAAATTTCTCATCAGTTACTATTACAAGTGGAATGTTAGCTAGAGCACATCCCGTTGCAACAGTAAGATCTGCTTTTTGACAAATCATTGCAAGTGGTGCAGCATTACTAGATTTGATAGAGTAGATAGTGTATGCACCTACGCTACTTCCTACACCGTTTGGAAATACCAGAATGCTGTCTCTGATGGATTTATCAAAGAGTTCATGATTTTTGTCGCTAATTATTCCAGTTTTTTTATCAACTGTACCTAGAAAATTAATTGGATGGTGTGATTTTAGGATTATTCCCTGAGTTTTTCCTTGAACTAGAATTTTCATCTTGTCTCATCTTCAATTATTTTAGAGAGTGGTTTTAGATTGACATCTACACCGTTAGAATTTTTCAAATAGTATGCTCCTTTAATGCTGTTTGTAGTGACTGAGTCAACATTATCTTTACTGATCAAAGGAGTAAGACATGTACAACAATCAGCAAGAATCTCACATCCGGCTCGTTCCAGCTCATTAGTGCAACCAATTTTTCTTGCTTGCTCCTTTACAGTTCTTGGACAAAAGATCATGCATCTTTTTTTAAAGGAACGACCCTTTAGTTTACTGGTAAGATCAGAGATTTCTTCTAGACCCAATTGAGGACTACCAAGTGTGATTAGATCACCCTTTTCTGCAGTGTTTAGTTCATCATGAATCTCATTCATCTCTTTTTTATCAAAATCTACTTTTTCACAACCAGGATCTCCATCACCAAAAAGAAATTTAGCACATGTCCCAGAAGTTCCCATTCCACCACATAATGCTTTGCAGCTACGTCTGTCCATCTCTCCGACACCAGATATATTTACAGAATTGTTTCCAACTTTGCCTGCAAAAAATCCAAGCATTCCATATGTCAGCTCATTTGGATTATCTATTTTCATTCTAATTGTTAGATTTGGTGAA
>SCUP01000246.1 GCA_004297665.1 Nitrosarchaeum sp.
TGGTTCTTTTGTAACCAGTATTGCAATGTTTTTTTCTGAATTTGTTTCATGATGAGTGCTTACATCCATCTTTTCTTTTTTTGATAATATTTGAATTCCAGAATCAAACTTTTTTACATCTACTGATTTGGTAAAGGACGCTTCAAGATACATGCCAAAAAGACCCTTGATTACATTTTGATTTACTTTTTCAATGTTACCACCGTTTTCAAATACAAAATTAGTAAATGCAGCAACTATTCCCTCTCTGTCTTTACCAACTACTGTGATTCCAATTACTGTCTTTTTCATGACTTTTCTTGATCACTATTTTCTCATTATTAATCATTCACAGAAATTTACAATCAGTGCGGAGATTAGCTGGCTTGGTAGATTTTGTGCTTTTTCCTTCTAAAATCATAGGCATGAGGGAGACAATAATAAAAACAATTTATGAATACTGTAATTATTAAGAACTTGGTTTAGTTTTTGACTTGATATAAGATCTATTGTCTGGAACACATTTTCCATTTACAAGCATGTATCCTTTTGGGCAAGTGCCATTGTTGCCAACTAGTAGACCAAATTGCTCAAATGCTCCACCAAATTCATCAATTTTCTTTCTAACATCATTTGTATTTGTAAATGATTTGACTATATTGGTGGCATTTTGTTCTAATTCTTTGTCTTGAAGAAAACGTGCACCACCCATTATGGTATCTGCACTTTGAACTAGTTTGGATAATTCTTGTTTGTCTTTAGGATTTGCAGCCAACTTTAGTAGACTGCCAAGAACCGCTTGTGAAAGAGCATTACATTCGGATCGAAATATCTCTTGATGTTTTTGTGAAAGTGCCATTAGTCAGTCCTCATATTTATGTCGTACTTTATTTTTGATTCTTTTACAAAAATCTGCTCAGAGTTTAGATTAGAAAAACAATTCTCATGATACCATTTATTTCCAAATATTATTGATCCTTCGGTTAGCGTCATATCTTTTGCACAGAAATTACATTTTACAAGAAGATAGTTTTTTTCTATCCCAATTGTCGGTTTGTATTCAGCGTGAGAAATTGACATCATATTGTTTCCTCAATTAGACTTTTTACTTCTTGTTGATTTGTAATTAGTGGTAACTGGAACTTTATTGTGGTTCCACATCCAGTATTGCTCTCTGCCCACATCTTTCCATGATGAAGCTCTATTATGCTACTACATATGGAAAGACCAAGACCTGAGCTGTTTCTTTCTCTATTTTTTGATGCATTTATTTGATAGAATTTTCTAAATAGGTTTCCAAGTTCTTCTTTTGGAATGCCACATCCATTATCTTTGACAGATATTGTGACAGTATCATCTTGTAATTCAACGCTGATTTTTATTGTTCCAGTTTCTTTTGGTACAAAATCTATTGCGTTTTTGATCAGATTGATTAAAACTTGTTCTACCCTATGTACATCCACACTGACAAGTATGTCTCTTTTAACAGAATTACAAATCTCAACTCCACGCTTTTCTGCAAGAGGCTGTGTTATTGTCACTGCAGTATCAACTATTTCACTAAGACATGCTGATTGAAAGTTGAGTGTAATTTTGCCAAGTTCAGCCTTGTGAATATCAAGCATATCTTGAATTAAGATTAACATCGATTCTGTGCCTGAGATGACTATCTTCATTTTTTCTTTTTGAATACTAGTTAGTTCTCCAAATCTTCCATCCAAAAGCATCTTTGAATAAGAGCTGATAGGCACCAGTGGATTTTTTAGCTCATGGGCAATCATTGCAGCAAATTCATCTTTTGCCTTGTCAATTTTTGCAAGTTCTTCTTTTTCGTTTTGTATTATTGTTTTGGCATATCGAAATTTTTTAAATGCAATTAGTAATGCATTAGTTAGTATTACATGAATGATGGTAAATGTGATGCTAATCATCATAAGATCTGCTTTTGTGTTGAAGCGTTCACCAAAAACTTGTGCATCATAGATTAGATATAATGAACTTAGGATCAAAACAGAGCCACCAATCATGATTCCAACAAATATCAGATTCATTAATGATGGAGAAGAATCCAATAATTTGTTGATAACTCTAGATGACATTTGCACTCCTGTTCTAAAGTTATTCATATTTCACATACCGCCTTATCATTAGCATTACCGTCATACAGATGAGTTATTGCAGAAACATCACAATTGGAAATAAATGGATAATTAGTTTCAATAATTGGATGCATCAAGTCAGATGGATCAGAGGAATGAATCAACCCCACTGCATGGCCAAACTCGTGTCGTACAATTGTCTCCAGTTCTGCAGAACTTAGTTGATCTGCATTGTAGATAGTTATTGTAGATTTGAGAATCTGATTGTTTTCTACAATGGATCTAGTAAAACCAGAATACCCATCAGGGCTTTCCAAAGTTGAAAGAATTATGGCAATGTCACCATTTGTAGAACCGTCATTTATTGAAAAACTAGTAGGAATTGTAAATTTCGTTGCAGTTTGTGATGCTTGTTTTAATGCACCACTCCATCCAAGAAAATAAGTAGATTGTGAGCCTGGTAGTGCTTTGTGAAATAGAGAATCATCAAGTGAGATAGTCTTTTCAGATAAAATGGCATCCTTGATAATCTGGACTTTGTCACTGTCTATAACATTTGGATTTACTATATTGACATACAATGTTCTCTCCTTAGGAATATCCCAACTATGAAATGTGTCTATTGTGTCGCCTTTGAGGTTTTGAATGACATACCCACTTTTCATTACATCATCAGTTACAAGATTAGAATTCAAGTCACTAGAAAATACTGATACTAATATGGGAGCAATAATCAGAATACCTAAAACTGTAAGGCGTTTGCGCTTTCCAGATATTATGTTACATTTTTGATATGTTGAGTTTGACTCTTGTGAATATCTTTGTAGATCTGATTTTTGCAAGGTCTGGCGTTCTATTTGGACTGATTGTTTTAATCTAAGATTCATGTCTTGAAGAAGTACTCGCTGTGATTCCAGATCAAATACTAGTTCTGATTTCAATTGTGGATGACCTCCAACTGTGTAATTCTATTGATTACCATGAGGATTTCTTCGATTTCAAATGGCTTGTGTATTATCATGTTTGCGCCAAGTGAAACCAATCTATCATGTGTATCTCGAGTTATATCGGCAGTTACCATGATGACTTGAGCGTTTGGATCAAATTGTTTTATTTTCTCCAAACCATAAAATCCGTCATAATCTTGCATTATTACATCCAAAAAGACAATATCTGGTTTTGTCTTTTGGTATAGTTCTACTGCGGATTTGCCGTCATGGCCTATTCCAAGTGTGGTAATTCCATGTATTTGCAAATACTCTCTAAATACAGTGGTTATTCCTTTATCATCGTCAATTATTATTGCAGTTATTTGCGAGGAAGAACTTTGACTATTCATGTCAATATCACTCTTTGGAGGTTTGTTGTGATTTGTAAAATCTCATCTACTATTCTAACTTGTCTTCTAAAATATGTAATTGTTTCTTTTAAGATGTATTCAAGTTTTTTATCTATTTCAATGAAATTGTGTGTATATATCATATTCATATATTATTAAAGTAAATACATCATAAATACAGATAGACGCTAACTCGATCAAAAGTAAACAATATTTCTAATCCTAGTAATTTCTGTTATTATTTTTTGTTACATGTTCATATTTTATTAATATGATAAAATGAGTTTTAAAAGAATAGTTAAAGAGCATGATGCTAATTAGAGCATATGTATACTATTATTCAAGTATCATTTAATGCATCTTCGTATTGATATTAGAGAATATTCTAATGACAGTTAGATGAAAACTCAAATAAAGAAAATAGAGAATCGTTTATTTATTGAAATACCATATTCTGTAAGAAAACTATATCAATTAAAAGAGACAGATAAAATAACCATGTATATAGT
>SCUP01000247.1 GCA_004297665.1 Nitrosarchaeum sp.
GTTCATTGCCTCTGTTTCTAATTCTTCTACAATTTTAGATGGCAGTCGATAAGTAATACTGCGTGTTGTTTCTTTTTTTTGAGGATGGGGTTGTCTGTTGGTTGTAGTTTTCATTGAATTTAACTTCAGTATTTAGTATATATCATATTATATTAAATCGATTAATTGCTAATCCCTGCAATTTCAATTTTATTCTGATCTTACGTCACGTTTTTCATATAATATATAAAAAATGGCACCGACTCCTATTATTGCAAGACCTACAAGAACTACTTGAATTTGAAACTGGATTGCCATATACACTGAAATTCCTAATCCGACCATTGGTAAAACTGGAAACTTGCCAATATTGATAGGAATTCTAAATTTTCGTTCCATATCTGACTCTGTATATCGAAGTACAATCACAGACAAATTTACTGCTCCAAAAGTGATTATAACTGCAAAAACCGTAATGTTTGCTACAATTACAATATCTCCAATAATAGAAAAACCAATAGCTGTCAACATGATTACAATAATTGCCAGCCATGGTGTTTTAGTTTTAGAATGAACTTTTGCAAGAATATGTGGAAATGATTTTTCTCTTGCCATTCCATAAATCATTCTAGAGCCAGCTACAAGTGTAATCAAAACTGTATTTGTTATGGCAAAAAGTGCAATTCCAGAAAATATAATGTGACCTTGTACGCCCAATCCTCTTTTTGCGACATCTGCTAACGGTGCAGCTGATAATGAAAGATCTTCCCAATTAATTACTCTGACTACTGCTAATGAAATCAGTACATAGATTATTCCTGATATCATAACTGCCAAAATTATTGCTCTTGGGATCACCTTTTTGGGATTTCGTACTTCTTCTGCAATGTTTGCTATATCTTCAAATCCAATAAATGCAAAAAAAATCAATACAAAAGCAATAACAATCCCTGAAAATCCAGTTGGACTTTCAAAATAATTAACTGACTCTGGTTCACTAATGGTAAAACCAATTATGATGATTAGAATTAATCCTGCAGCTTCAATTATTGTAAAAACTGTATTTGTCCATGATGATTCTTTAATCCCAATGAAATTTACTATTGAAAGTATTCCTATCAGTGCAATTGCAGATACCACTATTGGAATATTCAAAAATTCTGAAAAATAACCGCCAAATCCTAGTGCCACGGTTGCTGCTGTAATCATAGATGTAATTGCAGTTAGCCATCCAATAATAAAAGCAAAAAAATTATTTTTGAATGCATTCTTTACGAATGTATATTCTGCAGCTGCTTTAGGAAACATTGATGATAATTCTGCATAGCTAAGTCCAGCAAATAATGCAACAATAGATCCTAAGACAAACGCAATCCATACGGAATCTCCTGCAAAGCCTGCAGCTTCTCCTATTAGTACATAAATTCCAGCTCCAAGAATTAGTCCTACTCCATACATAGTTAGATGAAAAAGTCCCATCCCTCGCTTTAGTTCAAACATTTTAACACTCCAATAATTTGTAAAACAAGATAATTAATTCAATCTTTAAGTATAAAATTAGTTTTAATTCAATACAATTCTTTGTACTTTAACTTTAATTCTTTATGAGCACCTACAATAGAAAAAGCCCTTACAACATCTGTTTTACTCACAATTCCAATCAAATTTTGATTTGAATCAACTACTGGAATTCCACCGACATTGTTTTTTATCATTTTACTTGCTGCTACTGCCAGATCATCTTCTTCATTTATTGTTAAAAGTTCATCAGTTAGTAGATCTCCCACAGTAAGTTTTTCTCCATTTATTGGAAGCAAATACTCTCTAGATCGTGTTTTGCCTTCAGTAAAATAATCACTATGTGTTAACAATGTATTTGTACTAATAAGACCAACAGGATGACCATCTTCATTAGTTACAATCAATCTTGAAACTTGATTTTTATTCATTAAATTTAATGCAAATTTAAGAGAATCTGTTTTTCTACAAGTTACTACTTTCTTATTCATAAAATTTTTTACTAAATAGTTTCCACCAAATACATCCGCATAAGATTTTGTTAGATCTGTTCTTGAAATAATACCTGTTAATTCCCCAATGTCATTGACAATTACAATTGAGCCAATTTTGAAAGTTTCCATTCTTGCAGCACATTGATCAAAACAATCTTCCATGTCATCAGGTATTGTAATTACATTTTTTTGCATGACATGTTTAATTGGAATCTCATCTATTGCATGTGCAGTTTTATCGTCTCCAAGAAATCTATTGATGTCTCTCTCAGTAACAATTCCAACAGGTTTGTTTTTAGTAGCAATTACTATGTGTTTAACAAAATTTGTCTGCATTTGTAACAATGCATCAAAAATTGATGATTCCGGTCTAATGGTAATGACATGGGTTGAATACCTTTTTTCCATACTCTGTATCTCTCTCATTTTTTGATTTAAAATAGAACTTTGATTATCAGACATGATTTCACCAAAATGAAAAGAACCTAATACTAAGTATTAGGAACAACTTCAATTTCGATATTACTTCCATTAAATGATGTAGCTATGGCTTTAACTCTACTCTTGTATAGAAAGTATTTCTTACCATCAGCACTAATGGAACCTGAAATACCTAACAGTTTGTTATCGTGTAAAGTTTGCAGTCTTCTGTAAACCGTACTTATTGGAATTTTGGTTTCAGCGCTTATCTCTATTGCAGATTTTGGTTTTTCCATCGTATTTTCTAAAATAGCACGACAGTATTTATCAGATACAACTTCAAGAATGGCGTCTTTTCTTGAGTCATCTTCTATCTTTCTTCCTGAAATTAATGCTTGCATGAAGTATCCGCATTATCTTTTGATATAACAAGTAAGACCACATTGCAATGCACTGCACTCATTCTAGGCATGTATTCAACTCTAAAAATGTCCTATGAGTTTTAATAACATACTTGCATTATTGCAAACAATGTTGTTCAAAAATATCCTAGTTCCATTTGATTTATCCAATAAATCATTTCACGCATTCAAAATTGCATTAGATATGGCAAAAAAATATGACTCTAAAATTACAATTTTGACATGCATTCAAGTAGATACTTGGCATCACAAATTCTATGATTCTAGAGCAGATGCTGAATTATTAAAAAAACAGAAAAAAGCCATAACTCCCCACATAGAAAAACTAGAGAATCTTGCAAACAAATCAAACATTTCAATAAAATCCCAAATTTTAAGATCAGTTTCTGTTGTTAAAGACATAACAACTTATGCAAAATCTCATAAATTTGATCTTATTGTAATGGGTTCGCATGGAAGAACTGGAATGGATAAATTGATTCTTGGAAGTATTGCAAATGGGGTCCTCCAAAAATCTAGTTGTCCAGTATTGATTATCAAATAGAGAAGGTTACGCTAAAGTGATCTCTATAATAGGTAGTGGCAAAGTTGGTTCTGCAATTGCTTTTCTTTGCATCTCTAATTCATTAGATGATGTTCTATTAGTAAATCATACAAAGGATAAAGCAATTGGTAAGGCTTTAGATATATCCAACGCCATACCTGAAAACTCAGATGTTTCAATTCATGGCACTGACGATTTTTCTAAAATAAGCGGTTCTGATATTGTTGTAATTACAGCTAGTACAGGAGTTTATCTAAAAAGTAG
>SCUP01000248.1 GCA_004297665.1 Nitrosarchaeum sp.
CCATTAATTTCTTATCTGTCAAAGATTCAAGAATTTTCAATCTCATGTTTTTTAATCTATTAGAATCTTCAGAGTATAATGGGGCCATGGTCTCTATTTCTTTTTCAAAAGAGTAATTCTCTAAATAATGCTCAAATTTAGATTTTAAATCTGAAAAATCAGTTGATTGAAATTTTTCAGTATCAATCTTGTTAATCAGTACCTGAAAAAAACCATTGATCTTCAAGATTTCCTTTTTAATAATGACTAAATCTCCAGGTTTATCTTCAAGTTTTGCAAGTGTGTTGTGGGCAACTATGATCTTTTCTAAAACATTTTTTAAATATGCATGATAAGTTACCATACTTAGCTTTAGATTGTTGTAATCTAATCTAAAAGTTTAGGAAAACAATTCTTAGTTTGATAGGATTTTACTCTTAACTTTAAATTATCACTGCTTCCGCTAACTGACAATGCAAGATGACGCTTATCTCAAGTGTATAGATATTCATTGTGGATTAGAATATCCAATAAAAAGCACCAACGTTGAATGTGAAAATGGTCACCTTTTAGATGTAAAATACAAAAATAAGCCCTCAGATACTCTAAAAGAGGTATTTTATCAGAGACGAAATCCTCAAGGAAACATCTTCAATGAAAGTGGAGTTTGGAGATTTAGGGAGTTGCTAAATTTTTGCCAAATAGATACAGAAAATATTGAGGAATGTTCAAAATATTTAGTTTCATTAGATGGTGCAGAAGGTAGACAATCAAAACCATATCAAATGTCAAAAGCAGCAGAGTTCATAGGAATTTCTAATGACAAGTTATGGTTGCAACCAGAAGGATACAATCCAAGCGGTTCATTCAAAGATAATGGCATGGCAAGTGCAGTAACACATGCCAAAATGGTTGGTGCAAAAAAAATTGTTTGTGCATCTACTGGAAATACATCAGCTTCTGCAGGCATGTTTGCAGCAAATGAAGGAATACATTGTGATGTATACATTCCATCGGGTCAAATTGCTCCAGGGAAGTTAAGTCAGGCATATCAATTTGGAGCTCAAATAGTTGAAGTGGACGGAAATTTTGATGATGCACTAAAACAATCCCTTGATGATGCAAAAAATCATAATGGGTATACCGTAAACTCTGTAAATCCATTTAGAATTGAAGGGCAAAAAACAATTCCATATAGAGCATTAGAGTATTTGAAATGGGAATCTCCAGATTGGATTGTATATCCAGGAGGCGCACTTGGAAATACATCTAGTTGTGGAAAAGCATTAATGGAATTATACCAATGGGGTTGGATAAAAAAAATACCGCGAATTGCAGTAATTAATTCTGAAGGTGCAAGTACATTATCTGATTTGTATAATGGTAAATTTGAAGGAGAAGAACTACGATGGAACAAAGGCAATGCAAATACGGAATTAATTACAAGATACTATGATCATTTAGACAAAGAAGGAATCAGACCAAAAACAAAAGCCACTGCCATACAAATTGGAAGACCTGCAAATATACTAAAAGGACTACGTGCCTTAGAATTTACTAATGGGGTGGTAACCACAGTATCAGATTCAGAGATGTTAGATGGCATGTCTGTTGTAGGTCTGAATGGATTTGATTGTGAGATGGCATCAGGTGCATCAGTTGTTGGAATTAAAAAACTGATAAATGAAGAAATAATTAAAAAAGATGACGTGGTTGTAGGAATTCTTACAGGCAGGCAAAAAGACGCAATGCTACCTGTAGAGTATCACAATAATCCTAAAAATAAATTTGCAATTCCACCTAAAAATTAGCCTCAATGAAGCAATTTATTTTATTAAATATCCTTTTGATGTCTTAAGCCTTAAAAGTGGGTTTTACAAAACATTACCAACCAAGAGATGGTGCATAAAAAATAAAATGAAGAACATTTGTTGTTCTGACAAACTTTTTTGGAGGATAAAATG
>SCUP01000249.1 GCA_004297665.1 Nitrosarchaeum sp.
AATTTGATGAAAGATGACTTGGCGACTTGTGAGAATTTCAATGAACAGGTTTATGCTGTCTTTCATTTTTTGTTTTTTTACAAAATGATGTCGATAGACGATCTTAGTTTAAATTTATTATAAAATCCATTAAATCGATGGACTTTATGCTTGAAGAGGAACTAATGGACTTGATGACATTTTGTTTACAAAATCCTGAATCTTCTGAAGTACTAGAAAAAAAGAAAAGAATCACGGAGATTGGGCAAGAACTTTTTTTGGATGGTGGAATCGATGCTCTTGAGAATTTCTTCTTTTCATTAAAAAATAGAATTATTCAAGAAATAGAAAAAGATCCATCCCCCTTGCGTTCGCTATGGAATGGACTAACTCCTGAATGGCACTACTAGATATCTCGTTGAGTTTCTAGCCTCTACCAATTCTAAAAATAGCTGTACTGCATTTTGGGCAGGTGCCTTTTAGAGCTGGTTTGCCATTTTTCATGGTGTATGGTTTTGCGCCTTCGATGTCTCTTTTATCTCGGCACTTAACACAATATCCTATTGTCATAATACTATTAGGCACGCGGTTCTATTAGCGAGATCTTGTTAAACTTTTTTTACTATGAGGCAAACCTATGATCTTAATTTCATGCCTAAAAACAATATTTTGCATCTCATTCTACTCTAAAATGATCATCTAATGTATGATGGAGATTTGCTGTTAGCTGGTAATCTTCAAAATCACATGTTCCGCTAATGCATCTAGTCTTTGCCATGATTTGTTGCTTCCCTCTTCTGATACATCCCATACAAAAATCTCCGCTGTGTATGCATCTGATATTTTTGGTGTCCATGATAATGCTGGACTAAAAGTTTGTCCAGGATTAAGTGAACCGCTTATCCATCCTAACGATACGACGATGCCATCATGATTTTTAATCTGAACAACATACACAAATTTCTGAGATTTTTCTTGGTTATTTTTAATATCTGCAGAAATCTGAACTTGTTGATTTACATTGACTTGCTCTGATATTTTGGAGCCAAATGCATTTACCAGTCGTGGATTTGTAATGTCCACTCTGTCTAGCTGTGTTATTGCAAATGCTGGATTGATTAAAACTGTAAAAACTAGTATGATCCCAAAAATGGCACTAACTTGTATCATCCTGATTTTCTGGCAATTTTTTTGTTAATAAAGCGTTTCTACACTTTATCTTGATTCCTTTAGTTTAATTCCCATTACAAATTTTTTGATATATTGCGACGTATCTGATATATGGCATTTGAAAAGTTTTTAATTAATTATCAAAGCTTGATTCTATAATAGTCCCATCGTTCTGGGTCAAATCTTGCCACAAATTCGGCATCTTCTTTGTCTATTCTAGATTTTATTACGTCTCTTAATGCAAAACTAGTCAAATATTTGTATTTTTTAGCATGAGCCTGCATGACAAACATGTGACGCATTTCACTGCCTCCTTTTAGCCCCCAATATCCCATTTTTAATGCTAAAGGTTCTAGAAATATTGTATTGTTCATGCCATAATTCTCGTCTCTGATTTCAGGTCTTAATTTGTAATTTTCCAACGGCCCGCCTTTAGTAAATCCAACTATCTCTCCTTTGCAATCATTTAGTCTAAGTGTGTTGAGAATTATGTTTTGATCTCTTACTGACTCTTCAAAATTCTCTTTTGCAAATTGAAGTGGTTTTGGTAACTCTAAAAATATTGAATATATTGATTTGATAAATTCAGGATCTTTTCGTGTTTCTATTTTTTCAATAGTTGGAACCAATTTCAAATTATCATATGTGTAATTTGCTTGTATTGTAATTTCTTGTTGTCTGATATTCATAAATGATAATACTGTGTCGAAAAAATTCTTTCTCATATTTTTTGGCAATGACTTTAAAACGAATTGACACATCTCCGTTTCTTTGTTTAATAGTTCTTCAAAATATGCTACTGAGCTTCTTACAATCAGTGATGGTTTCCATGCTAAAGCATGTGCATTCATTTTTGCCATTTCCATAGCTTTTGAAAAATCACCTACCGCATAACCGCTAATTCTGTCAACAACTGATAGATACCATCCTAAATTCATAAAATATTCTTGTTTTTCTTCATTATTTTTTGTTAGTTCTGAATTTCTAAAACATTCTTTGATTTGCAGCTCTGCTTTTTCCTTAATCTGACCACTCCATGGATATGTTGTTCTTAGTATCAGCACTTTGATTATTTCAAGATCCAATTTTGCAATATCTAACAGTTTTCTTAATCTTTTATCTGTCGAAATAAATCTCAAAACACTTTCTTCGTGTGGTTTGTCTACACTTTTTTGTGGATCAAAATCATGAAATAATGCTGCCACATACAGATATTTCAAATCATTGTCTGAAAATTTTTTTGTGATGTTTAGATTTGCAGATAGCAGTGAAACATATGTGACTTCTAATTCGTGGTTGATATTGTGATATCCATAGTAGTCACTTCCCAATCCCTGCGTTTCAAATAATTCGATAGTATAGTCTAACATCTCTGTATAGCAGTCTTCATCCATGCCGCTTTCCACCACTAGGCTCATGATTTGATTTCGCATAGTGTGGGGTTTTGCAAATTCTTGCAACAAATGTCGATCCTATCTGTTCTTTTTAAGTATGCTCTTGGTTTATTGAAAATTTCTTCAAGTTCTTTAGATGATCTTTGAAAATTTGTGCTATTTTCATTGGAAAGATTCAATAGAATTGTTATTTTTTTATTTTCAATGTCTGTTGACCTGAGTTTGCTTGAATCACTTATGAGCATTAATGAAAAACAACATTTGGACTATGTTCTACATCTTAATGATCTCAAATATCCTCTCTCTGA
The DNA here is from genome assembly GCA_004297665.1 of Nitrosarchaeum sp. Taxonomy (GTDB): domain Archaea; phylum Thermoproteota; class Nitrososphaeria; order Nitrososphaerales; family Nitrosopumilaceae; genus Nitrosarchaeum. The sequence continues at coordinate 2,852 of SCUP01000249.1, forward strand.
TGTCTCTATTGTAAATTCCCCAACCCCTGTCAACTCACCTACTACACGAGGCGGTGTATATTTTTCTGATACATTTGCATACAAAATAAAAGGAATAATTCATGATCTATCAATTATTCCGTTATTATCAAAAACTATGTTGGGCCCAAATACTGAATTTGGTGAAATTAAAATCACAACACAAATTGCTAATAACAATAAAAAAACAACTTTGTCTATTTTTACAAATTTAACAAACAGCGTACAAAGCTCATCTAAAATTGAATTAAATATGATTTTGGTAAAACTAGAATCTGATTAATCTTTGTTACGATATGTATCGTATTTTTTACGTAATTCCTCATTTGATAATATTTCATATGCTTTATTGATTTGAACCATTATCTCTTCTGATTTTTCTCCTTTGTTCTTGTCTGGGTGTGTCTTTTTTGCAAGTTTTCTATATTGTTTTTTTATTTCCTCATGTGTTGCATTTTGTGGAATTTCTAATATCTTGTAATAATCTGGTAATGAAGAATTCTGAGATGTAATTCTAAATTCTTTGTCTTCTTTTGAATTCTTTCTGTTCCCTAATTCTTCATAGTCATCTGACCAATCTGAATGGTATTTTTCATATGTTTTGTCGTTTTTTGAATCAAATTCCTTAGAATCATACGGTGTTTTTTTCCTTAGAATTATGTCTCTTGCAAGATACACAAAAAGACCTATGACTGCTATTGCAAAACTGGCAAATAAAATTATTTTTTGTTCATCTGTTACAATTAACTCCATCTGTATTTTTTTTCCAGCATCATCTGATTGTCCTGAAACATTTTGAACCATGCTTATGACAATTATGCTCAATATTATGATGCTAAAATTTTTCATTTTGTTTATGTCAGTCTAAAATCTTCTTTGGTGGTATTTAGAACCACATGTGTGATGGTATTTTCTATATTTGGAATTGTTGCTAATCCTTTTACAAATTCGCTTAATTCGTTACGAGATTTGAATTTTGCAATGATTAGAGTATCTGTATTTCCTGTTATGTCATAAACCCCACACACATTTTCTATCTTTGATATTTCTACTTCCATGTCTATGATTTTGTCTTTTTTTGCAATGATCTCAATTATTGCAGTCAAATTATAGCCTAATTTTTCGTGGTCTATTAGTGCAGTGTATCCTTTGATTATTTTTTCTCTTTCTAATTTTTTTATTCTTGATAATACTGTAACTGTTGATATTCCAAGCTTTAATGCAAGTTGTCTTGCAGATAATCTGGCATCTACCATTAAATTTTTAAGAATTCTTTCATCTGTTTTGTCTAATTCCATATGTCTTGTATAATCTGAAAATGCATTTAAATTTTAGGTGATTTCTTAAATATGTGTTTAATTTTATTTAATTTTTATGAATTTTACATGTTTTAGCTCAATTCAAACTTAAAACAAACGATTGACAAAACTTGTTGTGGAGCAAATCAAAGAACTGGTTTTAAAAGGCAAAACTCTTCTGGAATCAGGTAATCTTGAAGAGGCACTAGGTTATTTTGAGCAAGCATTGCTGTTGAATCAAAGCGACCCTGAACTGTGGAATTTTAAGGCTGTAACACTGCGCAGTTTAGGCAGGTATGAGGAAGCCTTGGAGTGCTTTAACAAGTCCTTGGAGATTGACCCAAGAGACAAGTACGCATCATGAAATCGTATTTTTATCTATGATTTCTTGTGTTGATTGTTTTTCGTGGCAAGGATTGACCACCATTTACGAACAAACTCAATTAAATATTCCCAGATTTCATACTAGTTATTATAATGTGACCACTTAGTGATCCTGTAATGGTATTACAATCCCTCAATGCTGATAATTGTCCTCGTTGTGCAAAAAATTCGCTATTAACGGATGATGTTACTGGAGAAAGATTTTGCGGAAAATGCGGATACGTCATTTCTGAGAAATCCCAAGAATCCGGACCTGAATGGAGATCTTTTACACAAGATGAACACGGCAATAAAGCAAGAGCAGGGGCACCAACATCATTAACTATGCATGACATGGGATTATCTACAATCATTAATCCTATGAATAAAGATGCATCTGGCAAACCACTCACTGCATCAATGAAAAGTACAATTGAAAGATTGAGAACTTGGGATAGCAGAAGTCAAGTTCACGAGTCTGTTGATAGAAATCTCAGACAGGCATTAAGTGAATTAAATCGACTAAAAGACAAACTTGCACTCTCTGATGCCGTAATTGAAAAGGCAGCTTACATTTACAGAAAAGCTATTGAGAAAAAATTAGTACGCGGAAGATCAATATCGGCAATGATTGCATCTGCACTTTATGCTGCATGCAGAGATACCGAAACACCACGAACTCTCAATGATGTGGGCGAAGCTGCAAATCTAAAGAAAAAAGACATTGCCCGATGTTATAGATTGTTACATCGAGAACTGGACCTAAAGATGCCTGTAGTTGATCCAATTCAATGTGTTGCACGTATTGCAAGTAGGATTGGAATTACAGAAAAGACAAAACGTTATGCCGCCAAAGTTCTAAAAGTCTCTCAAGAGCATGAAGAATCAGCTGGAAAAGACCCAATGGGATTGGCAGCAGCTGCGCTATATTTGGCATGTGTTAAAAATGGCGAAGATATAACTCAGCGCGATATTGCCGAAGCTGCAAGTGTGACTGAAGTTACCATAAGAAATAGGTACAAGGGTCTAAAATTAGATCAAAACATGGATCTATAAAATAACTTATTTTCTTAATAGCTAACCAATTGTGAATCTATATTATTGATAAAATATTATCAAAGACATATTGAATAAAGTAGATACAATGTTATCACAAGCTTATGATCTTTGTGAAGATGGTAATTTTTCAGATGCACTAAAACTATATGACTTGGCATTAAAACAAGAGCCTGGAAACATTAATGCAATAATTGACAAAGGTGTAACACTGCAAAATTTGGGTAGAATAAAACAAGCTATAAAATATTATGACAAGGCACTTGGCATTGATCCAAAAAATATCAATGCACTAGTGAATAAAGGCGCATCATTGCATACAATTACAAAATACAAAGATGCAATCAAGTGTTATGATCTAGCCCTTAAAGTTGATAAAAAATGCGCTATGGCACTAGCTTACAAAGGACTATCACTAGGTGAGCTAGGAAATCTCGCAGATGCGTTAAAGCATTTTAAAAAAGCATTGTCAATTGATCATGATTATGACCTTGCTAATCTTAGCAAAGATATGGCTAAAGAATTGCTAAAGTCTATAAAAAAACAAAAATCTAAAACACAGTAACATCGCCTGGTGCTGGTTCACGCTTTGTGTTTTTTTCATGTGACTCAAAAAATTCTTTATGCTCTGTATTTTGATGCTCTCTGAGTTTATCTATATTTTCAAATCCTACATGACACAAGTAACACTTGGGTCTGTGTTCATCCACAAGTGGTAGCACCATAACGTTTGTAGCTTGTTTGCCTACTTATTTCTTGAGACTGACAGTTAAGGAATATATCCTTTAATGATTGACTCGTTCTGTGTTAGAACAACTAGTAGGTGAATCTCAGGCATTAGATCGAGCAATTGCTGGAGAAGAATTATCGTATAATGATGGTTTGGAATTGATGAATTATGATAATTTACATATGTTAAGTGCAGTTGCCGATAATACTAGAAAGAAACTAGTTGGCGATACAGTAACTTTTGCTGCATCTTATTACATGAATTACACAAATGTCTGCGCTGCAAGCTGTCAGATGTGTGCATTTTACAGAAAAGATGGCGCTGAAGATGCATACACTCTCACCCCAGAGCAAATTGAACAACGTGTTGCTATTGCAAAAACTATGGGTGCAACCGAAGTTCACATCGTAGGTGGGTTTCATCCAAAACTCCCTCTTGAATACTATGAAGACATGATGAGAATCATAAAGAAAAATCATCCAGAATTAAAGATAAAGGCACTTACCGCAGCTGAAATTTTCTATCTGTCCAAATTAACAAAAAATTCCATCAAGGAGATTCTCTCTCGTCTTAAAGACGCAGGTCTTGACTCGATGCCTGGTGGAGGGGCTGAATTATTCCACCCTGAAATAAGGGCAAAAATTGTTAGGGGAAAGTGTTCTGGACAAGAATGGCTAGACACAATTGAGCAAGCTCACAATCTTGGAATCAAAAGTAATGTGACAATGCTGTATGGTCATATTGAAAAACCGTCTCACATCATTGATCATCTGATAAAAATCCGTGAACTGCAAAAAAAGACTGGTGGCTTTATCACATTAATCCCTCTTAAATTTAGTCTTGACAATACCGAGCTTGAGCAAGAACATCTAGTAAATAATGAATGCTCATCTGTTTATGATTTGAAAATTATTGCATTATCTAGGTTGATGCTTGCAAATGTGTTGAATAACATTTCTGTTTATTGGGTTGCGTATGGCAAAAAACTTGCCCAAGTTGCATTATCTAATGGTGGAAATGACTTGGTCGGGACTGCATTTTCTGAAGAAATTTATCGTGCTGCTGGAAAACCTACTGCTTCATCTGTAGAAGAATTAGCTACTATGGTAAAAGAAATCGGACGTCAACCTGCACAACGTGATACTTTTTTTAATATTATCAAGAGATTCTAGATTACTTTTTGCTCAGATGTTTTTTTATAGATTCTAATTTCTCTTCCATTTTTACTTGTTTGTCTTTTCTAGAATCTATTTTTAAGATCACTTCTACCCTATTTACTCCTAGATTATGTACTACTTCCATGATTGTTTTTGCAGCTTCGTAAATTTTATCAATATTTTCTGACTCTAAAATTGTTCCCATGGAATTTAGCTCGTATCTAATTTCTTTGAGGTTTTGTATTGCTTCTATTCCTTTTGCAATGTAAAAACTAACACTTGTATCATTTGTCCCAATTGGATAGATGCTAATTTCTGCATGAATCAATACTGATTTGGATATAATTTTGGAATTAAAATGTTTGAAGTCTATGTGACTGGCTTTTTTTCTTCTTTTTCTGGGCTGCCTTTTCTTTTCCTTCTGGCGCCAAAACTAATCAAAATTAACATAAATCCAACTCCGATTAAAATTCCTGCAAAAGCAGTCATGTCTTGATTTTCTTGCTGTTTTGTCATCAAATCTATGATCTCTTCTTCAGTCATCCCAGATTGACCTGCAGGTATTGCGGCATTAAGATTAATCATGATAATTGTACCAACTATTACCATTGCAATTCCTCCGGCAAGTATTTTTTTATCAACTAGCATTTCTTTCTCACTGAAATCTGAACTTCATCATATATTAGGTGATATGTACATGAGTGGAAATTATAATTTACTTTCTTCAACTATTTTTTCTATTGTTTTGATGCATCTATGACACATCATTGATTTGTCTGACATGTTGCGTATTGTCTCATTATTTTGAAATTCTGAATCATATGTGATACCTATTACTATTTTATTCCACCACACTTCATAGTCTTCTTTCTTTTTTCCACAAACAAAACAATTTATCATTCTAATCTATACGACGCACCTTTGATGATGCTTTCAAGGTTTCACCAAAAGAATATGGTGGCTTTGGAATCACAGGTAATATTGAAACATTATCTCCTATCATTTTTTGTATTGCTTCATCATACACTGATAATGTTTTACACTTTGGGCAAAACCAACCCCGACCTTTTATAAAACTACAGCATTCAATTATTATGTTAAATCCACATGCAGGA
>SCUP01000250.1 GCA_004297665.1 Nitrosarchaeum sp.
TTTACTTGATTCAAAAATTCACAATGAATTATCTGGTTGTAATCATGACTTCATTGCATTTCATCGTGCCTTTTCATATTTTGCAGATGAATATGATCTTACCCAACACACTATAATTTCCTCATCTGCATCACATGTAGAACCTACTGCCATGACTTTAGAAAATGTAATTAATAAAGCCAAACAGCTTGATCTCAAAGTTATTTTTACTGAAGAAATGGCTGATCCTAAAACTTCTCAAGTGATTGCAAATGAAATTGGAGGAAAAATATTGATTCTATCTCCATTAGAAATTGGTGATGATGGAACTTATATTTCTAAAATGACTGAGAATCTAAATCATCTAAAGGAGGCATTATGTTAAAGATAGTTGAAATTGATCATCTTACAATTGAATATCCTGATGTAAAAGCTATAGATGATGTTAGTTTCACGGTTAACCAAGGCGACTTTTTAGGCATAATTGGCCCTAATGGAGCAGGAAAATCTACACTTTTTGCTTCAATGCTTAATCTTAATACAAAATACAAAGGTACAATCAAATTTTTTGGTATTGATATTAGAAAATCAAAAAACTATCTTAAAGAGATTGGTTATGTACCACAGAAACCAATCTTTGAGAAAAACTTTCCTGCAACAGTTAATGACGTTGTTAAAATGGGATTACAAAAAGAATCAGATGAAAATAAAATTGATGAAATTCTACAGCAACTTTGGATACATGAGTTAAGTGAAAAAAGAATAGGTGAACTTTCTGGTGGACAACAGCAACGTGTATTTATTGCAAAAGCCTTAGTTAACAATCCCAAAGTTTTGATTTTAGATGAACCTGTTACAGGTATTGATCAACAAAGCATAGATCTTTTTTATAGTATTTTAAAAGAATTAAACTCCAAACAAAACATTACAATAATTTGGTCTTCACATGATCTAGATGCAGTAAATAAATTAGCAAATCATGTAGCTTGTCTTAATCGAACTCTTTTCTTTCATGGAGAATCTGATGATTTCTTTGAAAATGATGAGCTTGTAAAACAATATTCTGAAGCTTCGATGCAGGAACATATGCATCATCATTAGAAATGACTTTTGAAATTCTCACTTTTAGTTTTATGCACAGAGCAATTATTTCAGGTATTGCAATTGCAATTTTGTGTTCAGTAATAGGTCTTTTTCTAGTCCTAAGACGCTATTCATTATTTGGTGATGCTATTGCTCATTCATCATTTGGTGGAATTGCATTAGGTTTGATGGCAGGAATATATCCACTTTGGACTGCATATGGTGTTTCAATAATTAGTGCATTAATTATGACACGAATTAAAGATAGATTCAACATATCTGGGGATGCCTCGATAGCCGTTCTTTTATCATCAGGAATTGCTGTGGGTCTTGTAATTATTGGATTATCTGGTGGATTCACTCTTGATATCTTCAGCTTTCTTTTTGGAAGTATCTTACTTGTTAGCGTTAATGATACAATTCTGATTTTATCACTAACAGGAATTATTCTAATTGTAATTCTTTTACTCTATCGACAACTTCTTTACTCTACATTCAACGAAGAACAAGCCAAAGTTAGTGGTGTCTCAGTTGAAAAAATTAACTATCTTATTGTCTTTATGGCAGGAATTACTGTTGTAACTTCAATACAACTAGTTGGTGTTTTACTAATTTCTGCACTATTTGTAATCCCAAATGTAACTGCAATAATGTATGGAAAGGGCTTCAAACAAACTGTCATAATTTCAATGAGTTTTTCTATATTTTCTGTAGTTGCAGGAATATTAGTCTCGTATATTTTTGATATAACACCGGCAGGAACAATTGTATTATTTGCAATTGGGATATTTGCATGTACAATGGGAATAAAGTCTGCTGGACTATTATCCAGACATAATTAATTCATTTAATCTTCTTTTATCTTTTAGACTTTTAACAAAAAATAACGATGTTGCGATTATACCCATCGCAATTAATGGCGATGCAATCTCAGTATATTTTAGTTGAAAATCATTTGCTTCTGGTATTTGTGATGTTGTTAAGGGTATTTCTGTAGTCTTTATCATTGCTAATTTGTTGCCTTGTTGTTCAACAAACCAAACATTACCTTTATTGTCAGATGTTGAAAATTGTGCAAATGATGTTGCAGTTGGAATTGGAATCTCAATCAAATTTTTGTTATCTGGATCATATGCAGCAATCTTGTCTATAGCATGTTGTGGAATCCAAATGTTTCCATATCTATCAAATGATATTCCATAAGGTAATGCCTCTTGATCTGGCACTAGAATTCTCTCAAATGTCTCAAGGATTGGATTGAATTTGGTAACTGCTGTACCTGTATGTTCTGCAATCCACAAATTTCCCTCATCGTCAAAAATTAGGGCTTCTGGTGATGCAAGCGGTTTTTCAGGCATAAATTCTGAAATATCGTTATTTTTTGGATTGATAAATCCTATTTTACCAGAGGCTGATTCAGTAAACCAAATTTTTCCCTCATCATCAATTGTCAAGGCAAATGGCAGTGATTCTCTTTGTGGCATCTTGATTTCTTCAAACGTATCAAACTCCGGTTGATATTTCAAAATAACATCTTTGTTAATAATTGCAAGCCAAATATTTCCATCAAAATCTGCTTGTATGAAAGTAGCTATATTCTCGTCAATCACCGGATCTATTTTTGGTAAACTCTTTGTGATAATCTGTTGATTACTTGGATCAAAATACCCGATTTGATTTCTTGGTGTATCAGTAAACCAAATTTTTCCTTGATTATCTTGTGTAAGGAAGATGGTTGTTAATCCATCAAATGAATATGAGGTAAATTCTTGCGTATCAAGTGAGAATTGCCATAATCTTGGAGAAGATGGATCACTTATCCAAATTGAATTCTTGCCATCATACAAAGGATAAAGAGGTTTTGAAGATTCAGGCAACTCATATTCTATAATTTCTGTTTTAAGATCTGTTAATCTCGGTTTAACTAGCAAATTCATAAAAACTGATTCATTTGCATTTTGATTTCTCTGAGTCTCTATTTCCACTTGCCACTGGCCTGAAAATCCAAACGTTAATTCACCTTGAAATTCAACTGGTCTGTCTTCTTCTTGTTTAATAATTTTCATGGGAATTTCTATTGGAGAAATATTTCTCTGAGGATTGGAAATCTTTACTTTGATTTCATTTGAATCACTTAATGGTTTGTTTTCAAAATCACTAACCTTGACTAGAATTGTGTTTGTGCCGCTAGAAAATGGTGTTATATCTATATTGAATTTTATATTTTCTGAAAATTCTATTGTACTAAAACCATATGAGATTTTTTGAGCATCAACCTGTTTGATTTCTCCAGCAGGCAACGCCCCATTCGTAAGTAGTGCAACAACTCCTAAAAGAGCAATTCCTAGCACTACATCAAATTTCAATGATCTTTTTAGTTTCTTATACACTGCAATAGATCCTGATTGTAAATCTTTTTCAGCCTTTTTTTGAATTTTAAACTGGAAGTATCCTCCAAATCCAACCAGAATTGCCGCAATTGAAATTTTTACAAGAATTAATTTCCCGTATACTGATTCGGTGATCAAACCTACATCACTTTCCAAAAACCACATCAATGTTGGTCCAGTAATTATTACAATTCCTATTGCAAC
>SCUP01000251.1 GCA_004297665.1 Nitrosarchaeum sp.
GAAATTATAGTGTGTTGGGTAAGATCATATTCATCTGCAAAATATGAAAAGGCACGATGAAATGCAATGAAGTCATGATTACAACCAGATAATTCATTGTGAATTTTTGAATCAAGTAAATCTAATTCAGATATATAATTTGCAGCATTTTCTTGAAAATATTGTTGATTTTCAGGATCTGAATTAGAGAATGCATTTGCAATATTTTGGACTTGAATTTTTGCAAAAACAGGATTTAACCAAATGTGAGGATCTCCAGATTCATCAATATGTCCTTCATACACTGAAGATTCTTCATCCATATTTTTTATAATAATTCCATTACTTGTATCAACTACCACTCCTTGGTAATTCATTTCATTTAATTTATCAACCCAACTTTCAAATCCAATTCCATTAATTATGATAAGATCAGATTTTTGCATTTGCTGCACATCTTTTATTGTTGGCTCCCAATCATGTGGTTCAATTCCGACTGGAACTAACAATTTTACATCAACTTTTTCTTTACCAACAGTTTGTGCAAATTCATGTAAGGGGTAAAACGATGCCATAACCTGCAGTTTTGATTCGTTTGTTTTCTTGAATTGATTTGAATCACTTGAAAAAACAGCAAATGAGATTAGAGGAATTGTAATTACAATTGCAATTATTGCTAGTTTTACTTGGGTATTCACACATAATTTTGATATAAGTTATTAATAACTTTATAAAATATTAATAACTTTAATTGCTAAACTTATAAGATAATTAATAACAATTATCATGTATGCCAATAGTTTCAATTTCATTGAATCAAGAGATTTTATCAGAGTTAGACAAGTTGCAAAAAACTATGGGCTTTTCAGGTAGGTCTGAAGCAATAAGGGCAGGAATCAGAACTTTTGTTTCAGAAGAAAAACAAAAATCTCAATTAACAGGGAATGTTCATGCTATTCTTTTAGTTGTTCATAATGATGAGTTTGATCATGTTGTATCTGGAATAAAACATAATTTTGAAGATCTGATCACAACACATCTCCACAGTAAAATTGAGGGAGAGAAGTGTATGGAATTATTTGTAATTGATGGTGATGCAGAAAGAGTATCAACTATTACAAAAGATTTTCAAGTAAATAAAAACATGGATACTGTAAAATTAGTAACATTATAAAACTAATTAGAAATTAGATTTTTTGAAAAGCGATTTCTTGATGCCAAAACAACTACCAATAAAGTAGAAAATAAGATCATAATTGTAATTACTCCAAATTCAGGAGCAACAACAATGCTAAAATCAGTTTCTTGACCTGTATTTCTAATGTTATCAAATCTAATAATTGTAGGACCTGTTTGATCTTCGGCGAATTCATATCGTTCAAATTCTCCACCAACTTGCGCCGTTCCAGTTGTTCTATGAATTTCCTTGCCATTTTGTATAATTACAAAAGTATAATCAGAATTACGTAGTGGTTCTCCAGTTTTACCATCTCTAATTGTAAAGATAAAATTTGTATTTTGTCCAGGTGCAATTTCTATTGGATCCCATGAAAGATTTACTTGAAAATCTTCACTTTTTGTAAATGCAGTTAATGGAAATCCTATAGTTTCAGATCTAGAAAGAGTAAAAGTAATTGTATCAGGTAATGGCTCTCCAGATTTTTGTAGTTGGTTCTTTATGAATCTGAGATGATCCTGCAACAAAACAAAATGAACTATTCTTTCATCATCTTCAGTGTAATCATCGATTGTAACTGATGCTTTAAACAAGTCAATTCCGTTTGCTTTACCTGTATAACTTGGAGATAAAAATTCAGCAAAATTCTTAGGAAAATGCACCTCTTCATGCACTACTGGAATGTGTGACATTTGCTTTTCACTCCAATCAAAAGGCATCTCAAATGTGACTTGTTGAGCAACAGGATCATATTCAAAATTAGAGATATTATCAAAGTATGATTTTATTTTAAACTGAACATCCTGATTTTCGGCATCTTTTTGTAAAAATTCTGTACTGTCTGCAATACTCAGATTTGCATTGTAAACGCCAGAATTTTCAATTATGTTTGTTGGCTCATCAATTGTTCTTACCTCGATTTCAAAATTATACAGTCCACCTGAATTGAAAATAGGGCCAGAAATCATTATTGGGTTAGATTCTGTTCCATGCCATGCACCTAACAAAGAATCTTGCTCTCCATGAATTGTAATCTCACCTTCTTGTGTGGGATTTACTTTGATTGGAAGAACTCCATCAGATGTAAAAAAATAATTTCTAAATATCATTTTATTTTCATGAAATAAACCAATTAGAAATGTAACATTTTTTGCATTTTCTTTTGTCTCATCTTCAGTTGCTGTAATTGTAATTTGTTTTTCGCCGGTTTGCTCAAAAGACATTGGGAGTTCAACTGAAATCGAAATTTTTTTTCCTTGTACATCAACTGAATGAATGGTATCAATTCCTAATCCATGTCCATAAACGCTAGATACTGGAAATAATAAAAATGCCACTATTGCAAATATTGTAAATTTTGGTAATAACAATATAATTCCAGACATGTTGGGGTTATTTTATTGTGAGTAATTCTTGAACTGCTTGAATCAAATCATCCATGGTATTAGCTTCCAGTATTGGTTGTAATTCATTTGGATCTTTGGCTCCAAGTGCAGATAAAGAGTAAACATAATCAATTGTAGGCATGTCTGTAATAAGATAGTATTTTTCTAAAACATGATCTAATGCATGGGGTTCAATAATTTCTGGTAATGCTTGTCGGATAATTTTATTTTTCCACATCTCCACTAGTTTTTCCCATTTGTCTAATGGTATATTGTCATCAATTTCAGAAATCAATTCAACTTCAGCACGAATGTACATTTTTTCTCCAGTTCCTAATTTTTCATGTAATTCTGAAATGCTTTGATGGCCTTCTACAGTATACGGATCATAATTAGAAGGCTGTGGTAATAATGGTGGAATTATTTTATTGATTTTGAATTTATTGCGACCAACAGTCTCAATATGTAACTGCATTCCATCTAATTCAACATCTGTGCATTTGATTATCTTTGCAATTGTACCTATTGATTTTGGTGCAGTCCAACCACTAATTGAGTTATTTGCATCAATTAGACATACACCAAATTGACCATCACCTAACATACAGTCATCAACTAATTGCTTGTATCGTGGTTCAAAAATTCTGAGTGGTAGTTCTTGTCTAGGAAACAATACTAAATCCAAAGGAAAAATTGGTAGAATTTTTGTTTGTGTCAAACTGTTGTTATTTGATATGTCTCTAGATATATGGAATACGCAATCAATTTTAATGAAAAATTAGATTTTAAAATTTAGAAACCATTTTCGTTGAGAATTAAGCCCAACAATGCAGCTCGTGTATGCTTTCCATATTCAGCTTGCTCAAAATATTTTGCATTTTTTGTATTATCAACATCAGTTGAAATTTCATCTAGTCTAGGTAACGGATGTAAGATAATAGAATCATCTTTCATTTTTTGTAACAAATCCAGTCCTACAACATAACTTCCTTTTACCTTGAGATATTCTTCTTCATCAGGAAATCTTTCTTTTTGTATTCGTGTTACATAAAGAACGTCAAGGTCATCGATGTATTCTTCAATGTTAGTAGATTCGGTAAAAGACAATCTCTTTTTTATTTCATAAACAGAGTCAGATCTAATCCTTAATGATTCAGGGGAAATTAAATGAACATCAACATCATAATTCCCAAGACCATATAGAAGAGAGTAAACTGTTCGTCCATATTTTAGATCACCTATGATTCCTATTTTGAGACCATCAATCTTTTTCTTTTCTTTTCTTATTGTAAACAAATCTTGTATGGCTTGTGTTGGATGCTCTTCTGTACCACTTCCAGCATTGATAACTGGTTTTGAAGAAACTTCAGCTGCAAATCTACTTGAACCATCAAGAGGATGTCGTAATACAAGTACATCAGAATAAATCGACATTATTCTCACAGTGTCTGCAAGACTTTCACCTTTTTGAGCAGATGATGACGAGATATTAGATATTCCTAGAGAATTACCACCAACAGATGCCATTGCAGCATCAAAACTAAGACGAGTTCTAGTACTTGGCTCATAAAATAGATAACCTAGTGTATTTCCTTTACAAATCTCCCTTCTTTCTACGGGTTTAAGTTTCATTATTTTATCAGTAGATACAAAGATTTGTTCAAGTTGAGCTTTGTCAAACTCCTTGATAGAAATTATGTCTTTTTTATAGAACTCGTTCATTCTTTCAATGATATATACAGGTGACTATACAAAGTATTCTGATGCAAGAGTCCGAACTTATGGTTCGACGAATTAAGGAAGGTACTGTGTTGGACCACATTGACGAGGGAAAAGGTCTTCAGGTTCTAAATGCCTTAAGGATTGATGGAAAGGACGGAAGTCTCATAACTATTGCTCTTAACGTACCTAGCGGAAAATTCAAGAAAAAAGATATCATCAAAGTAGAAAACAAATTTCTAAAAGATGACGATACAAACAAACTTGCAGTAATTGCTCCAAAGGCAACTATCAATATTATCAAAGATTACAAACTAATTGAAAAAAGAAGAGTTGCACTTCCAAATGAGATAGATAGAATTTTCCGTTGTTCAAATCCAGATTGTATTACTAACAGCACTGAACATATTGAATCAGTGATGGATGTAATTGACAAAGAAGGAAGAGTACTCAAATGCAGATACTGTGCAAGAGTATTAGATGTTAACAAACTAAAATATAATTAAATTAAAAATTTTAAAAAATGTATCTTTAGGGCTTATTGTCCCAAGATGATAAACATCATGACTATACCATAGATAGCAATTGATTCAACCATACCTATGAATATGAACACTTTTGATTGCAGAGCTGGGTTCTCACTAATTACTGCAAGACCTGCTGCACCTACTTGACCCAAACCAACTCCAGCGCCACCTGCAGCTAAACCAAAAGCTAAACCGGCACCAATTAGTTTTGAGCCATCACTTGAGCCTCCACTTGAATCTTCTTGAGCATAAGCAACATCTGTCACACCAGCAATTAGAAATGCAATCGCTGTTACAGATAATAATAAAACAAGAGGTTTCATCTATTTTTATTCCGTCATAATTCCATATTTAAATCATGATACGCTGTGAATTAAATTAGATCTAGTGTTTTCTTTTTAAATGATTTCAAATCATTTTTAATTGATTTAGCAAAATTTTCATGATCTTGCTCTAATACTTTCTTGGAATTTTCAACTAATTTTTTAATTTCTTCTTTTGTCATTTCCTACTTTCCATCTTTGCTTTCACTTTTTTTAACTTTGCGAATTCTTCTCTTTCTCTTTCTTCAAGAGTTGCAAGAATGAATCGTATTTTTTGTTGATATTGTGGAATAATGACATTTTCTAGTGCGTTTAGTAACTTTTGTGTTTTTTCAAGGGCTTTTGCAAGGCTAAAAATTGAATTTTCATATTCTGCAGCCTTACAAATTTTTGGAAGTAATTCTTTGATCTGTTTTGCTGCTCTATCTATAGAGGAATTAGTATCAGCAAAACCATATGGCATTGATTTTGTATCTTTTTCAGTAACTGTAAGTGTTGGAATTTTAACATCCACAACTCTTCGTACATGAACATCAACTTGCATTACAGGTGGTGTGGATTCAGCAACAGAATCAACTGTATTAGTTCCTAATGCAAGATATGCCTCATTGACTGATTTGTAAATATCTTGTAATGGATCCCAAATTCCACCTCTTGCTTTAGAGGCTTCTTCAATCATTTCTTCAATATTTTTTAAAATAACTTTACGTTTATCATCTAAAATTTTCTGAACCATTTTAGCAACTTGGCTAGATTTTTTGTATTTTAGAAGTTCAATTTTTGTTGCAGCTACATTCTGTCCAAATGACATACTGCTAGTTTTCCTGATAGTATTGATCTACGTATTTGTCTTTAATCTTAGTAATTTCATTCTTTGGAAGTTTTGAAACAATTTTCCATAGTATAGTAAGAGTTTCTTCTATGGTTCTATTTTCATCAGTTGCCTGTGTAAGAAATTCTTTTTCAAATACATCACCTACATCCATGTATTTCAAGTCAATATCTGTTAATCCTGCTTTGCCTACAATTCCAGCTAGTGCTCTTACTTCTTGAGCTCTAGAGTATGCATCATAAACTTGATTTGAGATTTCACTGTGATCTTCTCTTGTACTTCCTGCACCAATACCATCTTTCATTAATCTGCTAAGACTCATCAAAATATTGATTGGTGGATAAACACCTTGTCGGAATAAATCTCGTCCAAGTACAACTTGACCCTCTGTAATGTATCCAGTAAGATCAGGAATTGGATGAGTGATATCATCAGATGGCATTGACAAAATTGGAACTTGTGTAACACTGCCTTTTCTTCCATTTAATTTTCCTGCTCTTTCATAAATTGTTGAAAGATCAGTGTAGAGATAACCTGGATAACCTTTTCTTCCAGGTACTTCTTCTCTTGCTGCACTGATTTCTCTTAGTGCTTCTGCATAATTTGTCATATCAGTCAGTATTACAAGAACATGCATTCCAAGATCAAATGCCAAATATTCTGCAACAGTTAGTGCTACACGTGGAGTGATAATTCTTTCAATTGCAGGATCATCTGCTGTATTTAGAAATAGAACACTTCTTTTTAGTGCACCTGATTCTTCAAGACTTCTTCTAAAATATTCTGCCTCACTGTATTGCACACCAATTGCTGCAAATACTAC
>SCUP01000252.1 GCA_004297665.1 Nitrosarchaeum sp.
ACACTGTCAAATTCCACGTCATCATAGGCATTAATTAGAACTAGATTTTTCTCAAATGATTCAGTGTTAATAGTATGTCCAATGTTGAATTGGATTTCTGCCCCTAATACTTTGGAGCCATTTGAATTCAGATCACATGTTCCCCAAGTGGTATCAGCTAAAACATATGCAGGAATTCCAAATCTTTTTGTAATATTCATAGCAGTCTCTTGTACTTGAGGTAAGATTCCATCAGGACCATTCAGAGACACTGATACAGGTTTTTTCGATTCAATTTCTTTGAAGATTCTCTCTTCGTCTATTACTATCAATTCAGCTAAAAATATGGTGTTATTAATTTAAATCAACTGTGTTATGCAACAACTAAAAATGTCTGAAAGTCTATAATCCATTTATGACTGACACGCACGTACTCAATATTGGTTTTGATGATACGGATTCCCCAAAAGGAATGTGTACAACATTTCTTGCTTACAAGATTGTTGATTGGCTAAAAAAACAAGATACTGAATTTCTTGACTTTCCCAAATTAATCAGATTTAATCCAAACATTCCTTGGAAAACGCGAGGTAATGGGGCAGTTTCTATGCAAATAAGAACAAAAAACCCATCAAAAATCAAAAACCAAATCAAAAATCTTGTCAAAAAATACTCTGATATAAAAAATGGGGCAAATCCAGGTTTAGTTTTCTATGAGAAAGAAATCCCAGAATCATTTACTAGATTCAGCAAACTAGCTTTATGGCAGCTAATACACAGAAATCATGCAAAAAAATTTGCGATAAAAAACAACATTGAATTTTTTTACCAAGGAAATGGTCAAGGTCTTGTAGGTGCAATAGGTGCAATAGGTTATGATTTTAAAGATCATACATTGGAGCTATTAAGTTATAGAAAGAATTCTAAATTTGGAAAAGCAAGAAATCTTTCTGCTAAAAGTGTAAAAACAATGCAAGAAAAAACATTGCCTTATACCTTTAACAGCTTTGATAACAAAAAAGATAGAGTCTTAATTACTCCCCATGGTCCTGATCCTGTTTTTTATGGAGTACGTGGTGAAAATGTGGACTCATTATTACACGCAACAAAAATTTTGGAAACTAGTGAAAAATTAGCAGGTCACATGATATTCAAATCTAATCAAGGTACCAATGATCACTTGAAAAATGAACTTAATCCAACAAATATCAGACCTTATGCTTCAGGAAAAATTACTGGGATTATATCTGATGAGCCAAAAATTGTAAAAGGCGGTCATGTTTTTTTCTCTATTCTTTCAGATGGACATGAATTACGATGTGCTGTTTACAAACCAACTGGGATGTCTTCTGTGGCATTAAGTTTGATTAAAGGAGACAAGGTTTGTCTTGGAGGCGGTATTAGAAAAGCCTCAAAAAACTATCCTAGGATTCTAAATCTAGAGTTTATTGACGTGATTAATCTTGAAAAAAATTTGATAAAATCTAATCCCATATGTAAAAAATGTGATAAAAAAATGAAATCAAAAGGAAAGACCCAAGGATATCAATGCACAAAATGCGGTGAAAAATCAGCAAGCAAAGTTACTTTAGAAATCCCTAGAAAAATCAAAAAACAATTGTACATTCCTAATGTTTCTGCACACAGACATCTTAGCAGACCATTACAAAGAATTGGAAGAATTAATGAGTCAAAATTTGATGAATCGACTTCATGGTTTTGCGTATATGAAAACTAAGTAGCGGGGAGTAGATTTGAACTACTGAACTGCGGGTTATGAGCCCGCCGGGATGACCTAGCCCTAAAGAGTCTGGCTTCCCCACCCCGCTGACTCATAAATTAGTATGAGCCTATATACGCTTTATCAAATTCTTGAAAGTAATTAATATGATTTGAAATGATTCATTTTTTGTGGACAAAAAACTAAGAATTGCTGGAATTATTGCGGCACTAGCATTTTCAATATTTGTTTTGACATCTTCTTCTGATCCTTTGCCAATTCCTGAACCACCTTCATCAAAACCTGAAAATAATTCTGTAGAAACTTTGGCAGAAAATTTAGATGAGCCAAGATCAATCGCAGTTTCAGATAATAGAATTTTTGTAACCGAAAAAGATGGGCTAATTAGAGTTATTCAAGATAATATTTTACTAGATGAACCATTAGCTACATTACGTCCTGCAAATGTATTTGATGGCGGATTATTGGGAATTGCACTTCATCCTGATTTTTCTAATAATCATCTCATCTATGTTTTTCTTACCTATGAGGAAGATGGAAAACTTTGGAATAAAATACTACAAATAACTGAATCAGAAAATAAACTAAAAGACGCAAAAACAATTTTTGATAAAATACCTGGCTCTGTATTTACTAATGGTGGATTTTTAAAATTTGGTCCTGATAAAAAATTATACGTAGGAACTGGAACT
>SCUP01000378.1 GCA_004297665.1 Nitrosarchaeum sp.
CCTAAAATTTCTGGACAACCGTCAGTATCTAAAAATCCGTTAAAGTTTTCTGGCTCAGCAATACATGAATCCCATCTGTCTTGAATTCCATCGCCGTCAGTGTCTGGGAATTCAAAACTGGTGATACTGGATAGAGCAGAATCTGGACAGCCGTCATCATCTTGGAATTTGTTGTAAGATTCTGGAATGTAAGGACATGAATCTGAGTTATCAGAAATTCCATCGCCGTCAGTGTCTCTTGATGATGTATTATCTGGACAGCCGTCTTTATCTAAAAATCCATTGAGAGTTTCTGGTTGGTTAGGACACAAATCTAGATTATCTAGAATTCCATCGCCGTCAGTGTCTGCAGCTAATTTATCACTAGATAAACTATCTGGACAGCCGTCATCATCTTGGAATCTGTTGTAAGTTTCTTTGTTATATGGACACAAGTCATCTTGATCTGAAATTGCATCACCGTCAACATCATCTATTATTTTATAATCAACTACATCTGGGCAGCCGTCTTCATCTTGGAATCTGTTAAAATTTTCGCGTTCTTGAGGACATGTATCAGCAGAGTCTGGAATTGAATCATAATCAGAATCTATAACTTCAGGAGAAGTTACACCAGCAATATCTGGACAACCGTCCCAATCTAATTGGTTGTTAAAGTTTTCTGGCTCAGCAATACATGAATCCCATCTGTCTTGAATTCCATCTCCGTCAGTGTCTGGAAATGTATATCCTGTACCATCATCAGAAACTACATCTGGGCAACCGTCATCATCTTGGAATTTATTGTAAATCTCTGGAACTTTTGGACATGAATCTGAGTTATCAGAAATTCCATCTCTATCAGTGTCTCGTGATGATGTATTATCTGGACAACCGTCTTTGTCATCAATTCCGTTAAATGTTTCTGGTTGGTTAGGACAAGAATCTAAAAAGTCTGCAATTCCATCATTATCAGAGTCTGCTGTTCCCTGGCCTGCAGAAGGTGACAAGTCATTACAACCGTCATCATCTTGGAATTTATTGTAATTTTCTTTAACGGTAGGACAATTATCA
>SCUP01000253.1 GCA_004297665.1 Nitrosarchaeum sp.
TAAATCCATCACCATACATGTATCATCTAAAACAAGATAGCAAAACAATCATTGGGGCATCACCTGAAATGTTAGTAAGAATCACAAATGACAAAGTAGAGACATTTCCAATTGCAGGAACTAGAAAAATTACAGATGATGAGGAAAAAAACAGACAGTTAGCTGATGAACTACTTCATGATGAAAAAGAGTTAGCAGAGCACACCATGTTAGTTGATTTGGGAAGAAATGACATAGGCAGAGTATGCAAGTATGGAACTGTACACACTGAAGAATTAATGCAGATCAAGCGATTCAGTCATGTGCAACATATAGTAACACATGTTGTAGGTAATTTGGCGCCTGAAAACGACATGTTTGATGCATTTAAGGCAGTATTTCCAGCAGGAACTGTATCAGGGGCTCCAAAAGTCAGAGCTATGGAGATAATCGATGAATTGGAAACAGAAGCAAGAGGGCCATATGCAGGGGCAGTAGGATATTTTTCATTTAATGGATGCTGTGATTTTGCAATTGCAATTAGAAGTATATTCATAAATGGAAACAAGGGATTTGTGCAATCAGGGGCAGGAATTGTCTCAGACTCTGTTGCAGAAAACGAATTCAAAGAAACAGAACATAAGGCTGGTGCGATGCTTCAAGCACTAAGGGAGGCGACAAAATGAAATTTCTAATTATTGATAATTATGATTCTTTTGTATACAATATTGCTCAATATTTGGGAGAATTAGAAGTAGATTGCGATGTCATTAGAAATGACAAGATAACACTAGAACAAATAAAACAAAACAATTATGATGCAATAATCATATCACCAGGTCCAGGAACTCCAGCAGACAGAAAATATTTTGGAATATGTAGCGATGTAATCAAAGACATTGGGCCTACCACTCCAATACTAGGAGTATGTTTGGGACACCAAGGAATCATTGAGGCATTTGGAGGCAAGGTTACAAATGCAGGTTGTGTAAGACATGGCAAGACCAGTCCAGTGAAACATACAAATTCAGAATTATTCAAAGATGTCAAGAATCCATTTAGAGCAACAAGGTATCATTCACTAGTTGGAGACAAAACAATAATTCCAGATGTGCTAGAAGTGACAGCTACTGCAGCTGATGATGGAGAAGTCATGGCAATAAGACACAAAAATTATCTAATAGAAGGAGTACAGTTTCATCCCGAATCAATTATGACAGAGGATGGAAAAAAGATCCTCTCAAATTTTATAAAACAGGTGAAAAACAAAAAATGATTTCAGATTTAATTTCAAAACTAGAACAAAAGACAGATCTCACATATGATCAGATGAATTATGTCATGACAGAGATTTTATCAGGTAAGACAAATGACAAAGAAAACTTTGATTTTCTATCCAATCTAACAGAAAAAGGTGAGACTGATGATGAGTTACTTGGGATGCTTGATAAAATGCAGGAATTTGCCCTTAAAGTAGAGCCTAAAAACAAGGGAAAAATAATTGATATGTGTGGTACTGGAGGGGATAACCTTCAAACATTCAATGTGTCGACTACTGCCTCTTTTGTGGTAACAGCCGCGGGAGGAGTTGTAGCAAAGCATGGCAATCGTTCTAGTTCAGGCGTTTCTGGAAGTGCAGATGTTTTTGAATACTTTGGATATGATCTAAATTCAGAACCAGATAAAATTGCAGACATACTTCAAAAACACAACATTTGTTTTATGTTTGCACAAAAATTTCACCCTGCAATGAAACATGTCTCAAATGCAAGAAAGCAACTAGGAAAAAGATCAGCGTTTAATCTTTTAGGTCCGCTATCAAATCCAGCTCGTGTTAAAAATCAAATGATAGGAGTTGGAGCTATTGAGTTTTTAGACAGACTGCCTTTAATTCTAAAAAGAAATGGAGCAGAAAATATCATGACAGTTCGCTCTGATGATGGCATGGATGAATTTTCTACTAGTGCAACAAACAGAGTATGTATTTTAAGAAATGATAAAGTGTTGATGAATTCAATTGATCCTCAAGTGGTAGGGTTACACAAGTCAACACTGAAAGACATTCAAATTAAAACAAGAGAAGATGCAATAAAGTCATTTGTTGGAGTATTAAATAATACTGCAAATCAGGCCATGATAGAAACAACAGCTCTTAATGCAGCTGGTGGATTAATTGTTGCAAACATTGTAAATAATTTTGAAGAAGGGGTTGAATTGGCATTAAACACAATTAAAAATGGAAAAGCATTCAAACTATTAGAAAGATTTGTTGCAGATACAGGAGACATTTCAAAATTAAAGGAGATAATATGATGGCGGAAAATATTCTGAGAAAACTAGTAAACAATTCACAAGCCGCAATTGATGAAGGAGTTTATGATGTAGATGTAAAATTACAAAAATCAGACCAAGATTTTTTACAAATAATAAAAACAAACAAACATGCAACACTACTTACAGAAATAAAATTTTCATCTCCATCTTTGGGCAAGATTAGAACATTATCAGACCCATCTAGCATAGCAAAACAAATGATTGCAGGAGGCTCAAAAGCACTGTCTATTCTCACCCAGCCTCATATGTTTAATGGCTCACCAGAGTACTTTATGCAGGTAAGACAAGCAGTAGATGTCCCATTATTGATGAAAGACATTATGATTGATATAGTACAGATTGACGCTGCAGAAAAAATAGGGGCAGATTACATGTTAGTTATTCAGTCATTATTTGATCAAGGATTTCTCAAAGATATTGATGAATTCATTAAATATGGTCACAAAAAGGGACTGAAAATTTTACTAGAGGTTCACACAAAACAAGAATTTCAAAATGCGCTAAAAACTGAATCTGATCTAATTGGAATTAACAACAGAAACCTAGACACATTAGAAATTGACCTTAAAACTACAGAAAGAGTACTAGAAGGGTACAAAAAGACAAGACCAATACTATCAGAGAGTGGAATTGAGACACCTAAAGACATACAATATCTAAAAAAGTGTGGAGCAGATGCATTTCTAATAGGATCTAGCATAATGAAAAGCGATAATATCGAAGAATATGTCAGAAAATTGGTGAATGCATATTGAAGTATCCTAAAGATGGTAGATTTGGAGAGTTTGGCGGCAAGTACATTCCAGAGACACTAGTACCTGCAATTGAAGAATTAGAAGAAAATTATCTTAAATTCAAAGACAATAAAGATTTCAAAAGAGAATTAGATTATTATCTCAAACAATATGCAGGAAGACCGACCCCGTTATACTATGCAAAAAATTTGTCAGAAAAATGTGGTGGTGCTAAAATCTATCTAAAAAGAGAAGACCTCTTGCATGGAGGAGCTCACAAAATAAACAACACACTAGGTCAAGCACTACTTGCAAAAAAAATGAATAAGAAAAGAATCATTGCAGAAACAGGTGCAGGTCAACACGG
>SCUP01000254.1 GCA_004297665.1 Nitrosarchaeum sp.
ATGTTAGCACCATTAGAAATTACAGGGGATTTGAGAGATAAGGTAGACATTTCTGTCAGAGTACGAGGGGGAGGGTTTATGGGACAGGCCAGTGCAGCAGCTACTGGTATTTCAAGAGCACTCATAGGTTGGACTAAATCTAAAAAAGAACCTAAAGATCACCCATTTCCAAAATCAACTAGAGAAGATCTAAGACAGAGAATTACAGATTTTGACAAATATCTGATTAGCGGTGATGCCAGAAGAAAAGAACCAAAGAAATTTGGCGGACCTGGTGCAAGAAGAAGAAAACAAAAATCATACCGTTAGACTGTGAAGGCTATAATTTTAGCTGGTGGCAAAGGAACTAGAGGCAAGCCATATACAGAATATTTTCCAAAAGCAATGACGCCAATAAATGACAAGCCATTAATTGATTACATTATAAAATATTTGAATTCATTTGATTTCATCAAAGATATAATCATAATTTCAGACTATACAGGATTGGGAGGTCAAATTAAAAATTATTACAGTAATACAAAAAATGGAAAAAAGATTACGTTTGTACAAGACACACAAAGTGGGACAGGCGGAGATCTTTTACATATTGAAGATAAACTAAAAGGGGATCCAGAATTTGTGTTATGGTTTGTAGATAATTTATGTGCTATAGATCTAGTAAAGATGAGAAAAGTATTCAAAGAAAAAAACAGCATCGCATGTATCGCAACCAGAACAAAAAGAAAAGAAGAAACAGGATTTGCGGTAGTAGAAAATGGAATAATCAAGGAATTCAAAGAAAAACCAACTATGAAATTACAATTATCAGAATGCCTAGGAATTTACATTTTAGGAAAAGAAGTAATTAAAAGAATTAAAGCAAAAACAAAACAAAAAGAGATCAATCTATCATTTGATATTTTACAGCAATTATCAAAAGAAGGAAAAATTAGTGCCTATGACATTGGAGATAAAGAATGGATAGATGCAGAATCACCAATGGTTTTAGAAAGAAGTGAGATAGTAGTTAAAAAAATTATAAAACAGATGGAATTTTAGACTGTTTTTCAAATTCTGATATTTTTCTCTCATATAGTAAAGTTTGTGCTATATCGTCTAATCCTTCTAAAAGAATTTTTTTCTTGTGCAAATCAATAGCAAAAGAAATGGTCTCAGAACTTGTTTTAATTATTTGATTTTCCAAATCTACTTCTATTTCTCCTGTTTCTTGTTGTAGTTTTTCTACTGTTTTACCATCTAAAATAATTGGTAAAAGTCCATTTTTGAAACAATTGCTATAAAAAATATCGGCAAACGAGGATGCTATAATTACCGAAAAACCATAATCCTGCAATGCCCAAACTGCATGTTCTCGACTAGAACCACACCCAAAATTATCCCCGACAACAAGAATTTTAGAATTTTTGTATTTAGTGTCATTTAAAATAAAATCAGATTTTAGGTGTTCCTGATCATCGTATCTCCAATTATAAAAAAGAAACTTTCCAAATCCGGACTTTTGAACTAGTTTTAAGAATTGTTTTGGTACAATTTGATCCGTATCAACATTTACCTTATCTAATGGAGTGATTATAGTTTTGACTTTTTTAAAAGACTGCATTCTAATTCAAATCCATCTCTCTAACATCTACAAAATGACCTTCTATAGCAGCAGCAGCTGCCATCACTGGACTTACTAAATG
>SCUP01000255.1 GCA_004297665.1 Nitrosarchaeum sp.
TAAATTGAGATGTTATAGGATATAGTGCACCAAGAACTACAATTCTTAAAACATCGCTAATTTGTCTTGGTACTCCTCCTATCCAATTACTAAGCAGTATTCCTGCAAAAATTGCACCCAAACCCATCCATAAAATTGGTAGTGCTCCTGTAACAAATTGACCAATTATTATTTTATCTGTAAATATTGTAAATAGATCTGAATCTTTTTCTACCAATTTCTGATCAACTGAATTAATTCCAGCTGGAACTGATGATAAAATCAACAAAATCCCTGCAACCATTGTAAATATCCTAATAAATCCCATAGGCGTAGGTTTTGTCAAATTAGCCCATGCTCTATCTATATCAAAAGCTCTAATTAAAAACGCTGCACCTAAAATGCTTACTAGCACTGCAAATATTTCTGCAGTGTATCCAAAAATTGTTGCAATTCCGCCAATCAACAAAAGTATTCCTGGAACTCCCAAGAAAAATTTAGAATATTTTGAATCATATGCTAACATTTTTAGGTATTTTCCGAAAACTGCATAAGAATACTCAACACTTCTACTTACTTTCATTACCACTCTTTGCACAGAAACAACTGGTAATACATTTTGAATAACTGGAATTACACTTTCATCATCTTCTCCGTCTGATACAATTACTGCACCATTCGCAGAAAACACCTCCAAAATTTTTTTTATTTCTATTAGAATTTTTTCATCTGCTTGTACCCCTCTTTCTTTAATGCCAGATACAATTACTACTTCAACTTGGTAGCCCTTACTTATCAGATCTTCATATGTTTTAATTGCAGAAAACATTGAATTAGAATCCGCATCTTCTGGATCTTCTAATGCTAATCTCTGTGCTGCATTAATACATGCATCTCTTCCAATAACTGGTGTAACTATGCCTGCTTTTTCACCTATGTCATTATCTCTGTCGACACAAATTACTAGTAGTTTGTTAGCTGTGGATGCATTGACATCTTTTTCTACCTTGTCAGATCTCTGAGACATTCTTTTTTCTAACTGTTGAATTGCTTTTTAACGATTTCCAACTTTTAAAAATATTATAATTAGGTTTTGAGCCTAACTAGGGTCTTAACTCATTTGATTTATTCATTAATTCTTGTGATTCTGATCTTAATGATTCTATTTTTTGCATAATTTCAGTATCAATTTGACCTTCTTTTAACATATTTGCTGCAACTTTGGTTTCTATGATATATTCATTGAATTTTTTTAGAGCCTCCATGTAACTAATGTAACTATCTTGCCACTCTTCTGGTGGTTTCGATGTTATGAATTCACTAATTTGAGCAGTAACTTGTGTTGATGTTACTTCTGTTATTGCAATATATTCATCGGGAGATGTTTTTTCATTTAAAAGATTCTGAAATTCTGTTTCAATAGATTCTTGTAAAACCTCATGAATTTTCTTTACTCCGTCAAGATAATTCTCATAATCTGATACAACCAAAGTGGATGGATTCTCTTGAGGTATAACCCAAAAGAGAAAACTGGCAGCTGTAATTGCTACTAAAATAATCACTGTAACTGCAATCCCCTTTTTAGATGCCATTTTGTTAGCTTAGAATTAGGGTGTTTATAACTGGTAAACCTTTCAAAATATAGTCTCTTATTGAATAAATGTTAAAAAAAATCAATACAAATACAATTCTTATTAGAAATATTAAAAAAATCACAATATTCATTGAAATTCTTTATAATACTTCATTTTTGATACATTAAAAATTTACACACATCTAGTCTATAGTTAAATAATTTTCACAGGCTCTTCCTAAATACCACCAAGTACGACATTTTCTAGAATGGTAGAAGCATATTGCGTAAAATGCAGAGCTAAAAGGGAAGTCAAAGATCCCAAAGAAACTAAACTAAAGAATGGACGTCCTGCCGTAAAAGGCACATGTCCTAAATGTGGAACTAATGTCTTCCGAATAGGAAAGATGTAGGTCAACAAAATCCACACGATTTCTCTTTTTCAAAAACCAATATAGGGTACAGTATACACAATTTTTTAATGGTCAAGTCCAATTATGAGCATCTACTTAAGAGAATTCAGGATAAGTTAGGCGATACTAGAAAAACATCTGCTGCTAGATTTGAACTTCCTGTGGTTGATGTGATGTGGGAAGGCCAAAAAACTTTTCTGCGTAATTTCTCAGAATTCCCAAAAGTTCTTCGTCGAGATCCTGACAAAGTTCTACAATATCTCTCCAAAGAATTTGCAGTTCCAGCTGAGCGCTTAGGTGATAAAGCAATGTTTGTTGGAAGAAGAGCACCTGATGATTTTACCCGTCTTTTCCAAATTTATGTTAAAGACTATGTGGAGTGTCATACTTGTAAAAGTCCTGATACAAAGATTTTAAAAGAAAACCGAATATCTTTTTTGATTTGTGAAGCATGCGGTGCAAAATCTACTCTAAAAGGTAAATATGCATAATGCAATTCTCAGTTAAAGTTACTGAATATCAAAAAAATTTAATGCTGAATATCTGTGATGCCGATCTTCTTGGAAAAAATATATCTCAAAATGAATTGACTGTGACAATAAGTAAGAGCTATTATGGTGATCAAATAATTGAAAAAGATGAAGCTAAAAAATTACTTGAAAATTCATCGATAATTAATATGGTTGGAAAAAATACCATATCTCTTTCATTAGAACTTGGAATTGGTTCTGAAAATGGAGTAAAAAAAATTTCTGGAATCCCTTTTTTGATTGTTTTTAAAATGTAATGCATTAAAATCACAAAACAAGAAGTAATTATATTTTTTACATGAAAATACTATCTAAATACAAATACAATGAAGGAAATCTCTTTTATCTAGTATCTGCAATAATATTCATTGTCCGATGATATAATGTCCGATGATTTGTTGTATGATGATTTAAGTAGAAAGTTAGAATCAAAAGTTGACAATAAATTAATCTCTAAATCCAAAAGAGGAGGTCTAGAAGATGGATTCAAAAAAGGTAAGGTAATCAACGAAGTTTTAGACAAACCTACTGTGATGACACTTTACAAGATGATCACAGATCATATTATTGCATATGTTAATGGTCCTGTAAGTGCAGGAAAAGAATCTGTTCTTTTTTGGGCTGTAGATGAAAAAAATATTGATGTTGCATTAAAAATTTACTTGATAAG
>SCUP01000256.1 GCA_004297665.1 Nitrosarchaeum sp.
TTCTTTTAATGATTCAAAATAATCCTCTGCAATTTTACCCGTTCCATCAGGGGAGTTGTCATCTACTACTATTGCTTCAACTATGGTATTTTTTGGTAGATGCTCTTTTATCAAATGTAATATCCCTTTGATATTTTCAGACTCGTTATACGTAGGAATTATTATTGATACTTCTGCATTCATTGCACTTGACAACACGATTCCACTAGATTTATCTCATATTAAATTTTTAAATTGTAAAATTTGACTAGCTTCCACGAATGCTTTCACGAATTTCAATATTGGTTGCCTCTTTATTGGCTTGCATATTTGTATATGGGTATATTTTATCGTTAAACCCAGTTATTGTTCCCTCAAAAGTTTGTATTATTGTAGAACGATCTAGTGCATTTTGCAGTTGAATACCTCGAGTCAGATCAATGCGATAATGATCATCTACCATTATGACTGTTTTTTCAGTGGTTGGCGGATAAAACAAAATAGTTGAATAATCTTTTGGGGTGTTTTCTCGCTCAAATATGTCATACAATATCCACGAATACACAGGACTTGTAAGGATTGTAATGCTGTCATCATAATTTTCTAAAACATAAGATAATGCCTGAAATTGATTATTTGATATGTCATTTACAATCAACAGCGTTGTGCTAATAAAACCAAAAACTAAAACCATAGATACAATTCCCACATAAACAAAATTCTTTTTGATTACATCAAATTTACGAATCGATTCTATCAATATCCCAGATGCAATGCACAATACTGGGATTATTATCATCCAGTGAAAATATTGCTTGTATCCAACACCGCTTAGAAATAATACAAACGGAATAAACCACAACAAGAGAAATTTGTCTCTGCGCAATGCTGCAAGAAATATTCCTGATAGTCCCAAGGCAAACATTATCGGATCAATGACTGCAAAGAATCCAAATATGTCTAATATGCTGTTTGTTCTCTGTGTTTGCCATAACACACCTTTCTGCCAAAGATCAAACTGATCAAGCATAATTGCATTGGCAGGCCATATTAATGGAATCAACAAAAACGGAATAAGTAGCAATAAAACATCCGAGAATTTTTTTCTATCTGTATATACAATCCATGCAACTACAAAGATCATTGTAAATGCAGGTATCTTTGTAAATACCGCCAAACCCAATAAGCATCCTGAGCAAATAATTAGTAGTGTTTTTTGTTTTGTTTTGGTAGAATAGATTGCAAGTAAAATTGCTCCTAATACAAGTGGCACCAAAATAGAATCAAGTAATATTCTTTTGAAAATCCATGTGAATGGCAATACTGCAAAGAGTGATGCTGACAGAAATGCGGGATTTACTCCGTATCTAATTTGAACAATTTTGTAGATTAGAAATGTATCTAGCACTGCTAATAATCCAATAAATATTCTGGGGATCATGTATAGTGACTGTAATGAATCTGGGTCTGTAGATGGCTTCATGTCAGAATAATTTGTTATTGCAAGAATAGATGCAATTGCAATTTGACCAAAATATGGATGATCATACACATTTCCTTCTTGTGGATTTCCCGTATCTAGAAGATTTACTGCCCGTCTCATGTAAATTCCCTCATCAAAAAACACATCTGGGTATCCAACAGGATTCCAGAGATGGATAAAACCCGAAAGTAAAAGCGGAATCAACAAGAAAAATAATTTATTCAATTGTTATCTTATCTTAATTAATCATGATACTTTTTAAATTAATTAGAACTGTTGTACCAATTTAGCAAAATGATACTATTGTGTATCCTTGTCTAAATCAAAATTTTATTATTATGAAACTAACTACGCATTGATACTTCATTTCCTACAGATGCCTGCAGACCGAGTCCTACTCCTGGTTCTGTAGTAATTATCATCAAAGTTTCACATGCCATACATAACACAGATGGTGTATAGTCTGTGTTTTCTTGAGTTGGACCAGTTGAAGCTAGTACTGCATCCTGTATAATATTTTGACTATTGCAATCAATGCATGTTGATGGTTTATGCGAAAGGCGCCTTATTTTTTTGATATAATAATGAACCATATGGACATTGTATCTATATGATTCTTAAATTAATTGATT
>SCUP01000257.1 GCA_004297665.1 Nitrosarchaeum sp.
AAACCAAGACTAGCATGTTTTACAAAAATCAGCGAACTAAATTCAAATGTTATAACAGTAGAACCAATGAATAACTTTCCAATTATCCGTGATCTTGCAGTAAAGTTTGAAAGATTATTTGATACACATCATAAAATAAAACCATACCTTATTCGTGACGATACTGAAATCACAACTAACACAAAAGAATTCTTACAATCCCCAGAAGAACTAGAACAATACATCCAATTCT
The DNA here is from genome assembly GCA_004297665.1 of Nitrosarchaeum sp. GTDB lineage: Archaea > Thermoproteota > Nitrososphaeria > Nitrososphaerales > Nitrosopumilaceae > Nitrosarchaeum. The sequence continues at coordinate 233 of SCUP01000257.1, forward strand.
CTAATTGTATCAAATGTGGACTGTGTAATTCTGCATGTCCTACGATGGCAACTGATTCTTCATTTGTAGGACCTCAAGCATTAGCTCAAGCATATCGATATGTTGCTGATAGTAGAGACAAAGGAAAAGACAACAGACTAAAAATTATTGATGATTCTCACGGTATTTGGAGATGTCATTTTGCAGGTTCATGTAGTCAAGTATGCCCAAAAGGAGTAGATCCCGCTATGGGAATTCAATTATTACGAGGCTATATGTTGGGATTTAGAAGCTAAATCTTCTTTTTTGGATTCGGACTGTTGTTTACCTGATTGTTAATTTGCTCTGCCATAAAGTGGTTTGAGACATTTACTTTGACATCATCAATTCCGTTTACTTTTAAAAGATTATCATGAATGTCTTGACAGATTTTAAATCCGAAAACTGCAGGACAAAATGGACTAGTTAGATGCAAATCCACTTTTACATTATTATTATTGATATCAACTTCATCAATTAATTCTAAATCTGTAATTGATGTATTGATTTCAGGATCTACAATTTTTGATAATTCATCAAAAATTTTTACTCGAAGTTGTTTGATATCTAGACTCATGTCAAAAAAAGCGTCTATGCTATATATAACCATTCTAAAACCTTAGGTAATGTATCGTTCACGTCTTGGTACTGATTTGAGTGATATTACTTTGGATTATGTTTCATCTATAAATGACGATTCTCAAATAGCACTTTATGATATTTTGGGAAGTCAAGCTCACACCATTATGTTATATGAAAACACAATCATTACAAAAAATGATGCAAAAAAAATTCTTTCTGCATTAGAATCTTTGAAAAAAGAAAAATTCAGTACTTCATCTGGAGCAGAAGATATTCATGAATTAATTGAAACCCTTGTAATCAAAAAAGCAGGTATGGCAAGCGGTGGAAAAATGCACACTGCAAGATCACGAAATGATCAAGTTACTTTAGATATTCGAATGAAAATTCGTGATGATATCAACATTATTTGTAATTGCTTACTTGATACAATTGAGGCACTCGTATCTCTGGCAAAAAATCATCAAAAAACAATAATGCCTCTTTATACACATCTACAACAAGCTCAGGCAGGCTTGTTTTCACACTATCTATTGGCTCAGGCAGATGTATTGTTTAGAGACTTTGATCGTCTTTATGCTGCATTTAGTCATGTTAATCAGAGTCCTCTAGGAGCAGGACCTGTTGGTGGAACTAGCATTGCAATTGATCGACATAGCACTGCAAAGATGTTGGGCTTTGATGGAATAATTGAAAATTCACTTGATGCCACAAGTACACGTGATTTTGTTGCTGAATATGTTGCAATGATAGCAATACTGATGACTAATCTTAGTAGAATTTCTGAAGATTTTGTAATTTGGTCTACCTCTGAATTTTCCTTTATAGAATTAGCTGACGAATTTACATCACCATCAAGCGTAATGCCACAAAAGAAAAATCCAGATATTTTAGAATTAACAAGAGGAAAAACTGCCGAAGTAATTGGAAACCTTACTGCAATTCTAACTACCATCAAAGGACTGGCTTCAGGATATGGGCGTGATCTGCAGCAAATCAAATCATCTATTTGGTCCACATCTAAAATTTCGATTAGTGCATTATTGATTTTAAAATCAATTCTTCTTACATTACATGTTAATGAA
>SCUP01000258.1 GCA_004297665.1 Nitrosarchaeum sp.
AGATAATATGTTCATTGGAATCTAAAATCTGTGTATTAATTACAACTCCATCATATCGTCCTGGATATGATACAACAATTATTCCTCTAATCTCTGAATTTGGGCGAATCTCTTTTGGCTCCAAGCTAAATTCAATATCTTTCACGTAAACAACGTCTCTGAGTCAGAATAAATAATTTTGTTAAAACGGGCCGGAAGGGCTTCGATCCCTTGACCACTGGATTAGAAGTCCAGCACTCTATCCAAGCTGAGCTACCAGCCCAAGAATCTAAAAATTAATTGTCATTTTAAGGGTTTACAACCATTTTTTTTGGTAATTTTCTCTTTCCATTTTAAACAAAAATTGCTGTGCATACCCAGCATAAGGTCCAAAATGCTTTACAATTTTTTCATGTAGTATATTGTATTGTTTTTCTGTAATTGATTTTGTTTCAAGTTCAAATTTTTCTAAATAATATTTCTTTAAAATCCTAATCATCCATCTATCTAGTGGAAATGCTTCTAGTTTATCCAGTGAAAACAACAAAATACAATCTGCAACTTTATTTCCTATTCCTGGAACCGTTAGAATTGTTTCTTTTGCATTTTGATAGTTGGATTTTTTTAACTGATCAAAGTCTATCTGTCTTGACTCAACCATTTTTGCTGCATCTATTATGAATTTTGCTCTATATCCGACACCGCAATTTTGAATTTCTTGTATAGTTGCATTTGCAATTTTTTTTGGTTCTGGAAACATGTAAAATTCTTTATTATCAAATTGAATCTTTTTTCCAAATTTTATTGAAATCTTTTCTAAACTTGATTTAATTTTCTGAATATTGGAATTTGAAGAAACAATAAATGATATGAAGCATTGAAACGGATCTTGTCTTATTAATCTCAACCCAAGATATTTTTTTACAGCCATTTTAGTTGTTTTATCTTTTGAAATTGACTTGATTATCTCTTCCATGTTATCACTATTTCTAAAAAAATCATATTTTTTCTTAGAATAGGATGTGATTTTTCCTAAATTGTTTATCTTTAAAATATCTTGACCGTTGATGCCATACCAAAACTCTTTTTGTTTTGTCCAAAGAAAAACCTGTCCACTATTAATTGTATTTTCTAAGTTAATTATGCTATAATCTATCATTTCAGATAGATATCACTTCATTTACATCTGGAGCATGAGCCTCCAGACCAAACTTTTCATGAATTTCTTGGGCAAATTTCTTACATGATTCTATATCCCCATGAACTGTTAGAACTTTAGGGCTGCCTTTAATTTTTTTAACTACCTCAAAAAGTTCATTTCTATCTGCATGTCCTGAAAACTCAAACTGTTTTACTTCTGCAGCAACTCTTAGCTCTTTTCCTCTAGTGGCTACTTTTCCTGTATCTAGTAATTTTTTTCCTGGAGTGCCTTCTCCTTGATACGACACAAGTGCTATTCCATTTTTACTGTCAAATGAAAGTTCTTGCAAATAATATGTTGCATTTCCTCCTACTAGCATTCCAGCTGGAGAGATAACCACACAAGGTTCCTCTATTGCATGTTTTCTTTTTTCATGATCTTTGATAGCAACTGCTTCATTGATGGCATCTGCAAACACTTTTGGATCTCTTAGATAATCTGGATGATTAAACATTATTTCA
>SCUP01000259.1 GCA_004297665.1 Nitrosarchaeum sp.
CCAGCAATCAAAACTGCTAAAAATACAGTCCTAGACACGAATAAAATCGACAGTCAATTAGTAATAAACTTATCCTCAAAAATTAGATCGGGAATTTCTGAAAAAGTAATATGTAGTAACAGCAAACGGCTTTACGGTTTTAGGAGAAAATGGAATGATTACAGTACTAGCAGGTGGGACAGGTTCGGTGAAACTAGTCAGAGGATTAGTAGCTCAAGAATCCAAAGTCAATGTAATAAGTAACGTAGGGGACAATTATTGGCTTTATGGGCTATACGTGTGTCCAGATATTGATACTATTGTTTATGGTCTGGCAGATTTACTAGATCAAGAAAGAGGATGGGGAATCAAAAAAGACACATTCAATTTTCTAAGACAGATGGAAGTGTTTGGAGAAGAGACATGGTTTAGAGTCGGAGACAGAGACGCCGCAACTCACTTGATAAGAACAAACATGCTAAAAAACGGTAAAAATTTGAGTGATATTACAAAATGGATGTGTGAGAAATTTGCAGTCAGCGCAAACATCATTCCAGTTACAGATAACAGCATAGAAACAAGAATAATCACAGACAAAGGAGAATTGCATCTTCAAGAATATTGGGTAAAACATCGCGGAAGAGACACAGTTGAAGGAATTCAATATATCGGAGCAGACAAAGCACGTCCAAATCCAGAAGCAGTAAATGCAATTCACGATGCAGATATGGTAATTTTGGCACCAGGAAATCCACTAACATCTATTGGTCCAATGTTACAAATCAAAGGAATTCGAAAAGAACTTTCAAAAATTAAAAAGAAAGTTGTTGCAGTTAGTCCACTTATTGGAGATAAAGCCATCAGCGGACCAGCAGCAAAATACATGGAAGCTGCAGGAATTGAAGCAAACGCATATGGTCTTGCAAAAATGTATTCAGATGTATGCTCCAACATTGTAGTAGATGTAAAAGATAGATTACTGATAAAGAAAATTCAAAGTCTAGATATGAAAGTATATGAAACAAAAATTACGATGAATAATAAACTAGCAGAAGATGCATTAGCAAATTTCATTTTAAAACAAATACACGTATAATTTGAAAATTGCAGCCATAGTTCCTGTAAAGACTTTCTCTCTAGCAAAAACACGTTTGGGTTTATTATCACAACAAAAAGAAGATTTATGCAAAATTATGTTAGATGAAATATTACACATATTATCAATTTCACCACAAATTGAAAAGACAGTAATTGTAACAAAAGAAGAAAAAGCAATTGAGCTTGGCAAAAAATACAATGCCATAATCATCCCAGATAAGGAAGAAAAAAGCGTAAATAATGCAGTGGCTCTAGCTGACAAATATCTTTTAGAAAATAAATTTGACGCATCAATTGTTTTCCCACAAGATATACCATTTATCAAAACTCAAGATATTGATTTTATGTTAAACTACAAAGTACCACCAAATTTTGCAATAGTAGTACCCTCTAGGAGATTTGATGGCACAAATGCGCTTGTGAGAATGCCAATAGATTTGATGGCAACCCATTACGATGAAGACAGTTACAAAATTCACATGAATACGGCAAAAGAATACACTAGAAACGTAGCACTTGTTTTTGTAAAAAGGATAATGTGGGATATAGATAATATGGATGATCTGAAATTTCTCCTAGAACAAAATGAGAAACCAGAGATTGCAGTTAAAATTAAAAATATTTTAGACATAAAATAAGCAAAAACCCCGAATTTTTGATAAATTAATGATTACAGGTAAAGATCACCAGATTTATAAGAAATGAATTAGCAATGGTTATATATCATTCATAAAAGGTTTTGAAAGGAAAAAATATGGTTAAAAATGTAAATCCAAAAGACAGATGCCCAAGATGTGGACAGGGCACACTAGTCACAGATGCAACAACAGGTGAGAATTTTTGCGGAAAATGTGGCTTTGTAATTACTGATAAAGTTGATGAATCAGGTCCAGAGTGGAGATCATTTTCTAATGAAGGGGAAAACAAGAGCAGGGCAGGAGTACCAACTTCATTGGCAATGCATGACATGGGATTGGCAACTGTAATCAATCCTCAAAACAGAGATGCA
>SCUP01000260.1 GCA_004297665.1 Nitrosarchaeum sp.
CCTGTTGGATTATTTGGATAATTCAATACGATCATTTTTGTATTTGCGTTGATTACTTTTTCAATTTGCTCAATTGTCGGTTCCCATCTTTCTTCTAATGTGGTAGTTATAGTTCTGACTTTAATTCCTGCACGTAAAGCGCACTCCTTGTATGCAGGCCATGCTGGCTCTATGACAATTAATTCATCTCCGGGATTTAACAATGTGGTAATTGCAGCAAAAATTGAAAATCGTGCACCAGGACTGACTATTATATTATCTTGTGAAACATTTGCGCCAAATTTTTTAGATGCATATTTTGCAAGTGACTCTCTAAACGATGTCAATCCCCTTGCTTGACCATATTTTAAAAATCCCTTGTCAAAAACTTCTTCAAGTGCTTTTCTTACAATTTGGGGTGGTAAAAAATCCGGCTCTCCAACTTCCATGTGGATAATTTTCTTGCCTTCTTGCTCCATTGTTTTTGCTTTAAGAAAAATTGATAGATGTGTCTGCTTGCTCTCTGATTGTACTTTAATTGATTCATTAAGTAAAAAATTTAAAAATTTTGTTGCAATTGATTCATCAAAATTTAACTCATTACATAGTGTGATCACTTTTGCACGTAAATTATCTTCTCGAGTCTCATCTGTTACTCCTTTTCCTATGTTTTTTTTGATTTCCCCAATTTCTTTTGCAATATCTGTTCTGGTCTTTAGCATCTTGATCATCTCAATAGTGATCTCATCCATTCTATTTCGAAGTTGATTGATATCTGGCATGTCTATAATACAGGCTTGATTGCTCCCGATAAAAGAGCGTGGTCTGCCAAAGTCAGAGACACCAATGAATCTACTACTGGTGGTGCTCTTGGAACTACACACGGGTCATGTCTTCCTTTTACCTGCAACATTGTAATTTTTTTAGTTTTAATATCCACTGTACTTTGTTTTTGTGCTATCGATGATGCAGGTTTGAATGCAATTCTTATCGTTATTGGCATACCATTTGATATTCCACCTAAAATTCCTCCAGAGTTGTTTGTTTTTGTAACTATCTTTCCTTTTTTTATTATGTATAGATCATTGTTTTCTGAACCGTATAGTTTAGATCCCTCAAATCCAGACCCAAACTCTATACCCTTTACAGATGGAATTGAAAATATTGCTTTACTCAAATCCGATTCCAATGATCCAAAAATTGGCTCACCAATCCCAACTGGCATATTTGTAGTGACTGACTCTATTATTCCTCCTAATGAATCTCCTTTTTTTCTTGCATCTAATATTGCATTTTTCATTTTTTTTGCTGTATTTTTTTCAGGACATCTCACTTCATTTTTATAAATTGAATTGATCATTTTCTCATCGAATTTGTTTTCCATCTTTATTTTTCCAATCTGTGCTGTAAATGAATTTGTTTCAACATTTAATGCAACTTTTAATAATTTTCTTGCAATTGCACCACCCATCACATGAGTAGCAGTCAATCTTCCGGAGAACCTTCCACCTCCTCTGTAATCATTAAAGTGATTGTATTTTATCATGGCAGGATAATCTGAATGGCCTGGTCTGAGCTTTGTTTTCAAGTTTTCATAGTCTGTTGATTTTTGATCACTATTCCAAACTATCATTGTAATTGGTGCTCCCGTGGTATATCCTCTAAACACACCTGAAATAATTTCTACAACATCGCCTTCTTTTCGTTGTGTTGAAATTACTGATTGACCTGGTTTTCTAAGATCTAGCATTTTTTGAATTTCTTTTTCATCGATTTCTAATCCTGCTGGGCAACCATCTAAAACAGCTCCTATGGATTTACCGTGACTTTCACCAAAACTAGTTAACACAAGACGCTGACCAATTGAACTTCCCGGCAACATATTATGAGAGTAAATTGATGCTTATAACTGAAACTTCGGACTAGGTTAAGGAAACACTCATAATTTTATGCGTTATTTTGCTGATTTTTGCATTCGTACTACCTAAATCATTTTAGATCCTGTCCTCATTGGCCAGAGATATTTAGATGATGAATCCAATTGTAAATGAATCAAACACATTAGCAAACAGGTAGATGGTCATATTTTGTGTATTCATTATACTTGGGATACATGATGTTTTGAGGATCTGCACTGTGCGGACATCCAAGAAAGTGTCCTAGTTCATGTTTTACCAAAAAGGTGATGGATTTTTTATCATATCCATGCCATTTACCATCAATACTTGTTCCAAGACCGATCTCTATTCTATCTCCTTTGATCACATAGCCATCATTTGGCCCATCCATCTCCTTAATCCAAAAGATTTTGGCATTTGCCATGTGCTGATCATCAACTAGAATAAAGTTGACATTATTTTTTTTCCAGAATAATACGGCATCATCAATTATGGAATGATCTAGTTCCGAATCTTTTGGAAAAGAATCAACAAAAACCCTATAACTGGAATGCACAAGTGTATCTTCTACATCACTAGTTTTTTGTATTTTAACTAGTTGATTCTTAAATGAATCTTTTGTAATTATGTTGTTATTTGCAAGAAAATTCATGGCATAAAAGAATTCAACATCATCGATGTTTCCATTTGACCAGTGTTGAATGACTTGGGACACCCATTCTGGCATTTCATTTGGTTGTGCAGAAACCAAGTTAGGGAATAATGATATGCCGAGAATCAAGATTATGAAAATAGATATTGTGAACCTTTTCATATTATCACCAAAGTAAACAAACGAGAGCAGAAATTAGTTGATATTAATCCGGAGTTCATTATTTACTCCAAAATACGATAAGATACTTTAATTTTTCCTCTTGAATCTAGTATCTTGCCATCTTTTTCTGAATGAATTTGCACTATCCAATTTCCTTCAGCCAAGTCATCAGACATTATAGAGAATCGCTCAAAGTTGCTTTGATTTCCAGAATATCTAATCTGGTATGTTTTATCATTTACAGTAATAGATGCGTTATTTGTTTCAGATGTGCTTTCATTAACTAGACAACTCTCTAAAGTTCCTATGAGACATGTGCCATCAGGCATTGTTACTCTGTAATCCCATTCAATGTTTTCTAATGAAGAATAAAGCGTGAATGGTTTTGCTATTTTGTTTCCATCAAGATCTTTTAGAGTAGAGATGTTAATTGTGCCAGGAGGAATTACTCTGGTAGATGGAAATATGTCTAGTGTGGTATTGTTTTCAAATATTTCATCATACGCATAAGTTTTTGATGTAATGTCATATCTTGTGAATTCGTTGACATGAGGTATGTTCCAGGATAGAGGCATCTCAGTTACTCCAGGCAAATAGAGCTGTGATTCAGATGTGAACACAGGGGTGTCATTAATTGAGACTGTAGTGTAGCCATAGATTGGTTCTGGGCTTGTGTTGTCAAATGAAACAGATTGATAAATTGTGGTTCCTGACATATCGTGTTGTTTTGAATCTATCTTCATACTTGCAGAAATAGGTTCTGTGGGTTTTACTCCTATGGTGTACTTTTCAGAGTCATGTATCACTGCATCTTGATTCATCACTCTAACCCAATAAATTATTGCAGGTGGTGACATTGTATCATATGGAATTGTACCTGATACCAAATACAGATCTGGTAAACCTATACTTGTAATAATCATATTCTCCTTGAGAAGCGAGTATTGCTGACCGTCCAATGTCACAAATCTAATCTCTGCTAGTTTAAGATCACTTGGACTGCTTACAATAGCTGAAACTGGTAATGCATGATCACTTACATATGCATTATTCATCTGTGATGCTCGCTTTGCATCATTATCTAAACTGATCTTGAGATCAAAAATCTCTACAGAGCTTGACTCATCTGGAGATGGTAGATTTGGAATATCTTTTTGGAACATTAATGTCTGCTTGCATTGAGTTACATCAACTAGAGTAGCAACAGTATTGCTTATTCCTCGATTAGTAGTTTGAGCAGTAGCCATGAAGAATTCTGTGTCAGATGGAAGAGAAGATTCGTATGCAAATATGTGGGGTTCAATAACAGATGAAATAGATTCTGAAATTAGTCTAGCTTGAATCATCGTTGAGGAAGCACCTACTAGTTGCACTGTTGGAGCAGAATCACTATTAGATGCGACAAATATTTTTACAATGTTTTGCTCACATTTGTCATAAGTGATCATTGCTATTTCCAACTTGGTAGACAATTGGAATTCAAAACCCGGAGTATTTGATATTCCTTTAATGCTTGCCCCTGGTATATTCACTCCCACATTCCCTCTTCCATTTGCATTATCTGATATTACCTCTTCCGCTTCAGGTTCTGGTTCCGGTGCAAATGTTTTTGTCAAGAGAATGTTTTCTGCGATGCCGAGATTTTCAGCTAATGAGATGGTTTCGGTGTAGCCAGCTGACACTGAATCAGTAATTCCGAGGTTATCAGTTAGTGATATGGATGTTGATTTTGTCTTTGCTACTGAATCAGTAATTCCGAGGTTCTCAGTTAGTGATATGGATGTTGATTTTGTCTTTGCT
>SCUP01000261.1 GCA_004297665.1 Nitrosarchaeum sp.
GTGATTTCATTATTTGCTTTAGCTGGTGTACCTCCACTTGCTGGTTTTTGGAGTAAAATAATGTTATTTGGTGGTGCATTGGATGCTGGTTCAACTATATGGTGGGCACCATGGCTTGCAATAGCTGGAGTTCTAAACAGCGCTTTATCATTAGCTTACTATGGTTGGATCACAAGAAAAATGTACTTTGAAGGAGAAACTGAAAAAAGAATATCTGAACCAAAATCTGTAATTGCAATCATGATATTTTCAATAGTTTTCTTGGTAGGATTTGGTGTATACCCAGATCCAATTATTAAATTTGTAGAATTTGCTGCCCCAACACTTAGCTTAGGTATTATGCCTTAAATGTTGTAAATTTTATAAGATTATCCAAATCCATTTTTGCATCATTATCTGAAATTTTTCTTAAACTTGTTCTGGCCTTGTCAGAATATTTTTTTAAAAGTTCTTCCATTTTGTTGAAAACATCTCTTGGATCAGAACTTTTCTTGATCAACAAATTAAATAATTTATCTTCATTCTTCCAGTCAAACAAATCATCTCTTATTTGATATGCAATTCCTATATTTTTTCCATATTCTGTTAGTGCTTCTATTTCTTCTTCACTACCATTTGCAATAATTGCACCTATTCTTGCAGCCACTTCAAATGCAGTGGCAGTTTTGTATTCAATTACTTTGAGATAATCATCAAAAGTAACATCTTCACTAATTTCTAATCTACTTTCTATCATTTCTCCTTCACTCATCAGCATTGCTGTTGTTGCCAAATCCTTTGTTATTCTTGCATTGTCTAATCTTGAAGAAATTGCAAGAATTAATCCCAAAACAAAATCTCCTGTTAGTACACTTGTGTTATACCCATATTTGATGTGAAATGGCTCTTTTTGTCTTCGCATTGTTTCGTTATCTATAATGTCGTCATGTATGATAGATTCCATATGTAAAAATTCTACGGCACATGATGCTGCTAATGTATTATCATCAATTTTTCCTACGCTTTCGGCAGCCAAAACCAAGATAATTGGTCTAATTCGTTTTCCACCCTCTAAGGAATATTTTAGTGGTTCAATGAACTCTGATTCTGAATATAATGATAATTCTCTATCTAATGCCTGATTAATTTGATCGATATACTTACCATATGTTTCAAGTAAAGGATTAATCTCGATATTTTTCCTGTCCAAGATATAGGCCTATTCAAAAAACTTTCTCATTAGTAATTAAATCTTGGTGCTCCAGCCGGGATTTTCATCGTTAGATTTTGAACCCGGGATCACTGCCTTGAAAGGGCAGTATGCTTGACCGGTCTACACCACTGGAACCCAACAAAATTGGGTAATTTGTCCATAAAATCTTTTGTAAACCACACAAAGATTTTTTATTGGCAAATTGGGAGATGTGATATGAATCTAATAAAACGAATTGATGAAATGATTGAAGAAAGAAGTTTACTAAAACACCCATTCTATCAAATGTGGTCTGATGGAAAATTAACTCTTGATTCTTTATCTGGTTACTCTAAAGAATACTTTCAACTCGTTAAGGCAGTTCCATCATTTATGACTCCTATTATAGAAAAGGCTCCTAATTCTGTTATTAGTGAATTAATTGATAACCAACAAGAGGAATCAATTCACATACAATCTTGGATTAAATTTGCAAGAGAGCTGGGAGTTTCTGAATATGAATTAATTCACTATGAAGGATTAGAAAAGACTAGGAAATCTGTTTTGGAATTATCTAAATTAATGAATACCTATGAAGGTGGAGCATGTGCAATGTATGCTTTTGAAAAAGAAATTCCTAAAATTAGCCAAACAAAACTAGATGGCTTGGCAGAATTCTATGGAATATCTAATGAAAATGCTACAGAATACTTTAAACTTCATACAGAAGCTGATATTCGTCATGCTGCATCTTGGAAAAATATTCTTGAAAAAACATCAACTGATTCAGATAACTTGATCCAAATTGCAGACAAATCTATCTCTGCACAAAATCTGTTACTTGATAGTTGTTATGAAGCATATTGTTAAACTCATAACATTTTATACTGAAGGTAAAATCCATCTGCTTAGGGCCCATAACTCAGCTTGGTAGAGTACCCGGCTCATAACCGGGGAGTCAAGGGATCGAAGCCCTTTGGGCCCATATTATTTCCATTAGTTTTAAAATGAGCACAGACAAAATTTACTGGCCGCGATGAAGAATCAGAGTTATATCTGAACGATGATTGAAAGGCATTTGTCTGAGCTGCCAAAAATTATTTGCTAATCTGATTTCTTACTTTTTCTAAAATATCCGTGTCAACAAGTTTTTGTTCGTGTAATGCCTGTGTGATTTGCATTACATTGGTGATAGAATGCAGTTTAACTCTTAATTCTTTCAGTGCTTCATCTGCACCCTCCATTCTATTGACAATTACATATGCATCTTCTATTGTTATGTTTGCTTCTTTTAGTGATTTTATTGCATTTACAACCGAACCTCCAGTTGTTGCAACATCATCTATCATTACAACCTTCATTCCTTCATGAATTTGCCCTTCAACTGATTTTGAAGTTCCATAGTCTTTTGGTTTACTTCTTACATAGATTAATGGCTTGACTGTTTCAATTGCCAATGCTGATGCAATAACCAAACCTCCAGTAGGAACTGATACTAAAGAATCAAAACTATCCAATCCCACACTTTCTGCAATATTGTTTTGCAGATATTTTATCATAGTTCTAAATTGATGAGGATAACTAGGAACTAGTCTCAAATCAACATAGTATGAACTTTTTTTACCACTAGCCAGTGTAAAATCTCCAAATTTTATTATCCCTTTTTGATGCAAAAAGGTTGCAAACTCTTTTACAAATTCCATATCTAAATTAACTACACTGGATTTATTTTGGTTTGTATTGTGTATTAATCATGCCTGAAATCTGGTTAAATTATGGTATTACTGATGTTGTTTTGGATATTCGGGCAGAGAATCTAGAACAAAAAATTGATTCTAATGGTAAGATCTTGGAAGATATAGCGATCAATGAAAAACTGAGTACTATTGATTTAACAAAACCTATGGAACTTGTAGTTTTACATAACTCCAAATCAATTCAAAAAATTATCTCATCATTATTTACAATATGTGAACAAAAATCATTACCATTTCCTAAAATTTTGGCTGAGAAAAAAATAATGAATCTAGTAAAATCTGGTCTACCAGAAGGAAGCTCAATTAATGAATTTGACAACGCTGATCTTTCTAATTCCAATCTTGTTTTTATCGGAGAAATCGAATTTGATGGATTATTTGGGTATGAAACCGTTTCCACTAGATTAATCAAAAAGTTTGGTCAGGAATCAATGCTTTCTGCATATGCAAAAAGAAAGAGTAATCTTCCTGCATCTGGACAACTGACAGAAAGTTTTGATGAAGCAAAAAAATTTGTCGATAATTTTGAAATTAAGGCAATTGAAATTATAGCAAATTCCCAGGGTATTGTTGATTTTACAATAGATCATCCTTCCCAAACTGTTTCATCTACAAAAACTCTAGAATCCTCTGCAATCAAAGATATTGGTCACCATAAAGCAATGATAATCAGTACTGGAAAAGATTCAAGTAATGACAATCTTGGCAAATCTCTTTCATCTCTTTGGAATTGTGCTAATGCAATACAAAATGGAGGATTATCTATCTTGGTAGCAGAATGTAAATCTGGTCTTGGTTCTGATGCACTTCAGCAATATGTTGAGGGTAGATTGAGTCTTGATCAACTTCGAAATCCAACTAAATACATTTCTGGAATGGAGGATCTATTATTTTTATCTGAAATACAAAAAAATTTTCAAATTGGATTGGTTTCAATTCTTCCAGAATATTATGTAAAAAAATTAAACATGATTTCCTTGTCTGGAATCAAACCTTCTTTGGATTATATTCTAAAAACCCAAGGTGCCAGACAAAAAGTTGTAGTTGTAATGGATGGGGCTAGAGTTTTACTAAGGTAAGAAATTAGGTAAAAAATTTGACGGTATTGGTGCACATAAAACAGCTAATCCTATCACACCCAAGTATGCAAGTTTTCTATTTTTTGATAATGGGGAAACATCATCAAGTGGTGTTGCACCAGAATTTTTTGAACTTAACACAAGAATCAACATTGCCATTAGCCAATAATTTAACAAAACAAGAATTGCCATACTTCCAATTGTTGCATATTTGTGACGTTTAGCCCCAAGTAGAGTTCTTGCCATGTGACCTCCATCTAACTGCCAAGCTGGTAACAAATTCAAGAATGTGATTAAAAATCCAATCCAAGCTGCAAATAAAACTGGCGTCATTATTACTTCATGACCTGTTCCACCTTTTCCAAACAACGCTAAACTTGCAGTCATTAGCAATGGTTCTCCTTGATTCCATTCCATTAATTTTGAATCTGCAAAAAGTCCTTGTGCAACATCTTCTTGTAGTATTGGTGCAGTGTATGCTCCATACATTGAAACTATGATTGTGATTATCAATCCTGCAATTGGTCCTGCTATCGCTACATCAAATAAAATTTCTCGATTAATTGTTAATCCACGTGATTGAATAAACGCACCAAAAGTTGGAATTCCAATAACTGGTAATCCTGGTATGAAAAATGGCCATGTTGTCTTTAGCTTATGAATCTTAGCTGCAACTAGATGACCCAACTCATGAATTCCTAAAATTCCTAAAAGAGAAAGTGTATAGATTCCTGCCATTTCTAGTGGTTCACCAATATTTATAATGGAATTTGTTCCTGTGGTACGATAATAGCCATCAATCATTACAAAGGTGATGACCACTGCAAACAAAATTCGTGGAGTCCAAGATGCGCTTAACCACTTCTTTTGTTTTTTTGGAGTGAATTTTTGAATGATGATATATTTACCGTCTCCCATTTGTTCAAGCTTACAAACATAGTTCATATCTTCTAATTTTCTTGCCAAATCCTCAAATTTTGTTTTAAAATCATGATCATTAATCCTAAACTCCAAAGAATACATTTCTCTGTTGAACTGACTTACTTCAAACAATGAATTGACTAAGGAAATTACGTCTTCCTGAGTAGGATCGCTCATTCTGTTTACGGCTATTTCTTTCCATTAAATGGTTTTGTGGTTTAAAATTAAATATTGACAATAAAATATACTAGTTATGCAAGTAATTCTCAGACAATTGGGTGACTGTAACATACGTCGTGCAGAACCAAGCGATCTAATTCCAGTCATGGAAATCAATCTAAAAACACTTCCTGAACATTATTCTGATTATTTCTATGAAAGTCTACTTGCAGAAATTCCGGAGGCTTTCATTGTTGCAGAAATTGGAGGAAAACATGTTGGTTATATAATGTGCAAAACTGAATATGGTTTTTCTAATTTCAAAAAATTAGGATTTGTAAAAAAAGGTCATGTGGTATCTATTGCAGTTCTTGATGAATATAGAAAAAAAGGAATTGGCAAAGCACTAGTTGAAGAATCTGTAAATGGTGTTAAACTAAAAAAATGTGACGAGTTCTATCTTGAGGTACGATGTAGTAATAATGATGCTGTACGATTGTATGAAAAACTCGGTTTTGTTATTAGACAAAAACTTAGTGCATATTATCGTGATGGTGAAGACGCATATCTTATGGCAATTGAATTAAACTAGTTCAAACCAATAAATAACTCACTCCAAACTTTAGCTCAATGGATAAACGTAAAGGAATGGGGATTACAATTTTTGTACTATGCATTACCGCATTCTTTCTTTATGCATATTTGCTAATGCTATCTGAATGGAGTCCTATTGTGTTACAATTATCCATTTTGATGATTGCAGGTGGAATACTTGGTGTAGTAGCTTGGATTGGATATGTAATGGCAACGACAAAACCATCATCTGCATCAATTTCATCAGACGATTAATTTATTTTGAAATCTTTACATCTACAACTGTTTGATAATATCTAGGACCTACAGCTCTGACTATTTTTGATCCTAAAATTTCTGATTTAACTGGAGTTACTTGCAAATAGTGTTCTTCTGATAGTTTTCCAGCATTTGATTTTTTATCTGCATGAATGTGAGAATAATAGTGAATTATTCCCCCACTTTTTGTTGCACTAATTGCAGATTTTAAGAATTCATCTGATCTTTCAGGAAGAAGCATCAAAGTTCTATCTGATTTATTCTCTAATTGTTCTTGAATTATTTGTGATGCATCTCCATTTATTGAGATAACGTTTCCTGCAAGCTTGTTTGTGATTATATTTTTTTCACAAAGTTTTGCTGCAATTGGATTAATATCTATGCTATATACAGTACATTTCTTCTTTTTTGCAATCATAATTGAAAACATGCCTACGCCTGCAAACATATTGACTATAGTTTCTCCATCTTGAACTAAATTGGCGATTCTTTCTCTTTCAGTAGATAATCTAGGTGAAAAAAATGCATTTTCAACATCAACTGTAAATTTACAGCCAAA